>NZ_CP132957.1:2119110-2421840 GCF_030863805.1 Kineothrix sp. MB12-C1 | reverse complement strand
ATCGCCTTTTCCATATCCCCCTGGAACATGTTATTCACTGCCTTATCCGAGACTATCGCCACTTTATTTCCGCTTTCCGTTTCTTTTTCCGAGAAAAAACGTCCCGAAAGCAAGGTGATATCGTTCGCAGCAAAATACCCCTGGCTCGCTCCCATAACCGATATATTCGCGTATAGATTCCCGTCCTGAATCTTACCGCTTCCTATACTCTCCGAAGCGGACAGTGCATAGACTTCATTCGCGTAGATTTGACAGTAACTTTCCAACATTTCGAGGGTGAAATAATCCTCTTCCTCCGGTACCTTCTGCTGATCTCTTCTGCCGCCAAAGGTCATCCCACTCTCTGTTTCCTCTTCCTCATCCACCCTCTGCTGCAATCCTACCGTTATATTATTAGCACCCATCGCGGACATAGAGCTCGTGATAGAGGATGTAAGAGAATTTCCTACTGTCATAATAGCGATAACGGAAGCAATTCCTATGATAATTCCAAGCATTGTCAGAAGTGCCCGCATTTTATTCGCTTTTAAGCTAGACAGGGCCAGCCGTATATTTTCAATAATTATCATGCTCTTCCCCTGCCCGTCCTTTCTCCGATAATAGAGCCGTCTTTCAGAGTAATGATTTTCTCTGTTTCCTCCGCAAGTTCCGGGGAATGAGTAATCAATACAATCGTCTTGCCCTGTTCTTCATGGAGCTGGTGAAAAAGATCCATGACCATGCGCCCCGTCTGGGAATCCAGCGCACCTGTCGGCTCATCCGCCAGAATAATCGCCGGATTGTTGCACATAGCGCGGGCTATCGCCACCCTTTGCTTCTGCCCGCCGGAAAGCTCTTCCGGCAAATGGTGCATTCGGTCTCCCATACCCACCATATCCAGCAGTTCCTTCGCTCGCTCCACTCTCGCTCTTCTTCCCATCCCTGCATATAGCATGGGCATTTCCACATTCTTAATCGCATTCGTTCTCGCAATAAGGTTATAAGTCTGAAAAACAAATCCTATCTTTCGGTTTCTTATTTTAGAGAGGCTTTCGTCCTTAGCTGCTATCACATTTACATCATCCAATATGTAGCTTCCTTCCGTGGGCCGGTCCAAAATGCCGATAATGTTCATCAAGGTGGATTTCCCCGATCCTGAAGCTCCTACGATGGAAACGAATTCTCCCTGGCGCACAGTTAGTGAAATACCGTTCAATATCTGTAATTCATTAGGCTGCCCGATGTAGAAACGCTTAATAATGCTGTCAAGTTCTATGATTGGTTTCTTTTCCATAAATTAAAAACCTCCCATCGGCCCTTGCATCCTCATAATATTCTCCATATTAAGACTCTGTTCTGCCGCCTGCACCACTACCTGCATACCCTCGGTCAGCTCACCGCTTTCCACTTCCACGTAATAGTCGCTCTCAATTCCTGTCGTTATGTACACCTTCTTCGTATTCGTTCTTCCCGAAGCCCCTTCCGGTCCTCGTGTATTGGCAGGTATCGTTGTATTTTCAGGAGTCTGTGCCTCTTCCGAATCTTGTGAAACTTCCTCCCCTTCGGCAGTCTCATTTACCACTTCCACATATTTCTTACCTTCGTCATCGGTCTGAACAGCATCATAAGGTACCGTAACGATATTATCCTTGCTTTCTAAAATAATGCTCAGCTTAGCTGTCATATCCAGGCGAAGGTCATCGTTCTTCGTATCTACCGATATCTTTATATTATAAGTAACATCTGTTCCTGTGGATTGTGTTGCTCTCGGCGCAATATCAGTTACCATACCATCGAGCTGTGCATCTCCCGTACCATTTGTCTTAATCACAGCCTTCTGTCCGAGTTCAATACTGCTGATATCATATTCATCGATTTCAGCGGATACTTCATAAGCACTCGTATCCTCTATGGTAATGAGGGTATCTCCTTTATACATATCTCCCTCTTCTACATTCACTGCCGTCACCACACCGGCAAAGGGGGCTTTTACGATACAGTCCTCTAACTGAGTCTCATACTGTTTCACCTGTTTCTTATCGGAAAGAGTCGCTGTAGATGCTGTCAGCTTGTCACTTTTCAGTCCGTCTTCTTTGGCAGCCACCGTGCTGGCGTTATTCCTCGTGCTGTCTTCCTGACTTCTCACCTGATTATTATAAGCATTGAGCATATTATCTACGGCACTTTCCGCAGCATCTATCGCCTTTTCATAAGTCGCTTCATTACCCTGGGCTGTAGCATACTTGCTCTGCCAGCTCGCAATTTCTGCACTGCTGCTATTATACGAAGCAGCAGCAGTGTCATAGGTGCCTTTCGCCGTATGATACTGATTGCTTATCCCGATTAAGTCAACCAGCTTTCCATCCACATATGCTTTCGCCTCTGTCGCCTCATCCGGCACCAGATTTGTACTGCTTAAACCACTCAACTCCGAAGATCCGATATGTAATTTTTCATTAAATTGGCTACTATATTCCGGATAAGTTTCGTTCATCTGTGCAACAATACTATCGAATTGACCGGATAAGGATTCCATAAGAGCTTGCGCTTCTGTCATTTTCGACTGAGCTTCCGAAGATCTCGCCTGACTGCCTTCCAACTCTCCCTTTTTTTCAATTGTCGTTTGCTTCGCATCCTCATAGTCACCCTCCGCCTCTTCCAGATCCGTCAAGGCTTCTAAATAGTCATTCCATGCATCTGCCACGTCCTGGTTTGCCCGTTCGGCATTAATATCCCTCGTAGCCTGCGCCTCCTGAAGACTTCTTTCCGAAGAAGAAACAGAAATGTCAGATCGCCCCCCACTCGCATTGAGAGCAGTTTTCGCATCTTCCAAGCTCTCTTCAATATCCGTAGAATCGAACTCCAACAGAATATCACCCTCTATTACTGAGTCTCCCACTTCCACAGCCACTGTTTCCACTTCAATCCCAGACAAATTGACCACAATATCCCTGCTTTCTGCACTGACAATCGTTCCTGTCGCCGAGATGGAGCTTACCAGTGAACGTCTTTCGACCGCTGCTATTTCCTGTTTATTCATAGCCGCATTCATCGCTTCCATACCTTTTTTCACCTGTGCTCTTACCGCTAATACACCGCTTGCGAGCACGATAATAACGCAAAGCAGTATTGCCAGCTTTTTGTGTTTTGTCAATAATTCCTTAACCTTTGCCATTTTAAGAATTCTACTCCTTCCAAGTCCGTTCTTTTTCGTAATATTCTCTGACACTATACACGAGTTCAATAAACCGAAAATAAACTATATGCACATATAATAGAAATTTTATTTAGTTTATTCAGAGTTTATTTTTTATGGTAGAATGAGTAGAAAGAGGTAGTACAACAGGAGGAATTTATGTTTCATATTATGGTCGTAGAAGATGATAAACATACGGCGAAGCTGCTCAGTACCATATTGACCCATGCAGGTTACGAAGTGTTCTGTGCCGGTAATGGTCTTGCCGCCCTGGAATTAATGGACAAGCAGCATATCGATTTGATTGTTCTGGATATTATGATGCCGCAGATGGATGGCTACGAATTCACAAGACAGCTAAGAGATGCAGGCAATATACTTCCCATTCTTATGCTCACTGCAAAGCAGCTTCAAGAAGATAAATATAAGGGATTTATCGTAGGTACCGATGACTACATGGTAAAGCCGGTGAATGAAGAGGAAATGCTTCTTCGCATCAAGGCTCTTCTTCGCCGTGCCAAAATTGTCAATGAACACAAGCTGACCATCGGCAAGATTTCCCTGGATTACGATGCATTCACCGTTTCCAGAGAGGGTGAATCTCAGACGCTTCCTCAAAAGGAGTTCTATCTTCTCTATAAGTTATTATCCTATCCCGATAAAATCTTTACACGAATTCAGCTTATGGATGAAATATGGGGCATGGATTCAGAAACGACCGATGCTACGGTAAATGTGCACATTAACCGCCTCCGGAAAAAATTCGAACATTATCCTGAGTTCGATATTGTTTCCATCAGAGGTATTGGATACAAGGTGGTGAAAAACTGTGATTAAATCTACCATAAAAAACTTAAAAAAAGTACCGCTATCTTTCTTCTTCGCGGTCATCGTGTTTCTTATTATGCTTTTTTCTATTATCATCGTCTTTTTTTCTACCGCGTTCCTAGTGCGTATTGGCTTCTACTACTTCCATTTCGCTCGCGGTCCCTTTTTCCATTGGGCAATCTCTTCCATCATCGTCGCCACCCTGCTATCCGTTATCTTCAGCAAGATCCCCTTTTCCCCTCTGCGGAAGGTAATTACCGCTACCGATCGTCTGGCCGGCGGAGATTTTACGGTACGCCTTAACTTAAATGAAGCCAATAAAGAGCTGCGAAGCTTAAACGATAGTTTCAACCATATGGCAGAGGAATTGGGAAATACGGAAATGCTCCGTACCGATTTCATCAATAATTTCTCCCACGAGTTCAAAACACCCATCGTCTCCATGTTGGGCTTCGCAAAAATACTGAAATATGAAAACTTATCAAAAGAAGAGCGGGACGAATATCTGGATATCATTATTACAGAATCAACCCGCCTCTCCGAGCTGGCTACCAACGTTCTAAATCTGTCCAAGGTCGAGAATCAGACTATTCTTTCCGGACAGACCACTTACAATGTAAGCGAGCAAATACGCCGCGCAGTAGCACTTCTCGAAAATAAATGGTCCGGTAAACATATGGAAATCTATCTGGAATGTGAAGAGATTCCTATCTATGCCTGCGAAGAACTGCTTAGGCAAGTATGGATCAACCTGCTGGATAATGCGATTAAATTCTCACCGGAATATTCCGCTATTGAAATCATGATTCGCCAAGAAGAAAAAGAAACTATCTTCCGCTTCACAGATCAGGGCTGCGGAATCGAAGCGGACTCCCTGGAACGTATCTTCGATAAGTTTTACCAAGGCGACAGATCTCATACCACGCAAGGCAACGGCCTGGGATTAGCCCTCGTAAATAAAATAATTCATTTGCACCAAGGTACCATCGAAGTCTCCGAGACCGGAGACAACGGAACTACTTTCGTCATTCGCCTCCCACATAATTAAATAGCAAAAAGGGCTTCCTCTACAGAAGCCTCTTCAATGCCTCCTCTTTATCGGAAACAAAAAATAAATCTTTTCCATGATTGCACTCATAGATAAAATCGCGCAAAGCCTTGCTCGTGTATCCGGAAAAATCGCCGACGATCGCAAGTCTGACCCTATAGTTCACATATTTTTGTATGATTTCCCCTGCAAGGCGCGTCTTTAAGTCAAAGAATTCTTCCACAATACTCTCTTTGTCGAGGATCAGATTGCTGCATCCTGTCTGATAATCCACCGTTGCTATTAAATCTAAGGCCGACTGCACATCAGTAAGTATCGGGGAATCACTTCTGATGTAAGCTATCGTATTCCCATCCATTTCTATTTTTTCTATTTGTATTTCTCCCAGTGATATAATTTCCGTTTTCATGTTCGCTTTTATTTCCTTTCCTATTTCTATTGTTTCATATACAGCCTTGTGCTATCGATGGGACGGATTCGCCCGTATTGATTTGAATGCCGGGCGCACACTGCTGTATTTTCTAAATGGAATCGTTACATATTAGTGGCAGCCGGGGCGTCAGCAGGTACATCCTTGTACCGGCTTCCTAAATGCCACATCCTTGTGGCATTTACCCTGGGTTATTTAGATTCCATTAAGAAAATGCAAGCAGTTTGCTTGACGGATTCCAAATCAACACGGGCGAATCCTGTTTTCTCTATAGTATAACATATCCATTTTTACTTTATCAAATTATACTAACAGTAAAAATATTTTTTTACTATCTTTCCATTCATTATCTTCAAATCTATTTTTACATCATATATAATAGCATTAATCACTATAAATTACACATTACTTTTCATACTCAGTACAAAGTAATACGAAATTATGAAATGTATAATTTCTACTAGCTTTATGTACCATTTCACAGCCTTTATTAGGATTTCGCTTGGCAGTTTTGTTTTACTTCCTGTCAGCAAGCGGTTCCTATTTTCTTAATGAAACGTTCGAGAATCCAGGGCAAACACCGCATGGAGGCGGTGTTTAGGAAGCACGGTACATGGAAGTACCTTGCTTCCGCCCCGGGCGAATCCTCACTCCTCCTCGTTTCATTCCAGAAAATAACAACTGCGCGCACCGGAAGGAAAACAAAAGCTGCCAAGCGAAATCCCTTCACAAACCTAACTAAGTAAAAGTATAATTTCTCAATTACCTAATATTTCTTCACAAGGAGATTCCTATGAAACTTACATTAAATGAAAATATCCGTAAACACCGCAAGTCTTTCTCACTGACGCAGGAACAATTAGCTGAGGCCATGGGAGTTACTGTAGGTGCGGTATCGAAATGGGAATCCGGTATGTCGAATCCGGATATCAATATGCTCCCTGTATTGGCTGACTTCTTTGAGATATCGGTAGATGTTCTTCTGGGTTATCAGCCAACCACTCGCACTACAGAACTCGCCGCCGGGAAGATACGGGAATTATTACTTAAGAAAAATTATGAAGAGGGCCAGGCAGAAGCCGAAAAGGCACTGCAGCGTTTTCCCAACTGCTTTGATGTAGTTTATCAAAGTGCTATTTTATATTCCATGAAGGGTGTAGAAAAAGGGGATCAGGCCGCGCTGCACAAATCCATTAATCTGTTTCAACATGCATGCGGTCTGATTTCTCAGAACACCGACCCATCCATCAGCGAATTATCCCTCCAGACCAGCATAGGCGAACTCTATGTATCTTTAGGAGATAGTGAGCGCGCTTTAGAGCATTTGAGAAAGTATAATGCCTGTGGTATTAATAATAGTATGATTGGCTGCATCTTATCCCAACTGAAAAGACATGAAGAAGCTCTTCCTTATTTTTCCCAAACCGTCCTGGACTCTGTATTGAATGTATTCCGTACGGTGATTGGCCTCTCTGACTACTATAGCCACCACGGCAATTATGAATTAGCAATCGATATCTTGTCATGGATGAACGAGACTATTTGCGGCTTAAAATATCCGGATCAAGTTTGCTATATGGATCGGGCACAAGTTGTACTCTTCCTTTCCTGTGCACAAGCAGCTGCCGATATGAACGATGCCGATAAAGCAGAGGAATATCTCAGTCAGGCAATCGATGCTGCACGCCGTTTCGATAAAGACCCGAGCTTCGATGCTCTTCATATTAGATTTTATCACGGAAAACCACAGACAATCGGAGATGACTTCGGAGAAACAGCCCTATCCGGACTCAAGAAAGCTTTTATGTTACGTGAAAATATTAATCCTATTCTCAACACACTTTGGAGGAAACTTATCGATGAAGAAAATAAGTAAAATGCCGACACGGCGCAAAGAATTCACACAACAATTTTATCTGCATAATAAAGGAGCTTTTCTTCTCTCTGTAGCTGCCACTATTTTATTAGGCTGCTCCAATCTGCTCATTTCATGGATTATGCAGCAAATTATCGATTCTATCTCAGGTAACACTCAATATGGCATTTTACGGATTACCTATATTTTTATTATTATTGTTGCGGCAACCTTTTTCGTTCTTATGATTGAATACTACTCTTGTCCTCGTTTCATCAAGAAAGCTATCATCCAATATAAGGATTTTGCCTTTCAGAAAATTGCTCAGAAAAGCATTCACTCATTCCATACGGAGAATACTTCCACTTACCTCTCCGCCTTGTCCAACGATGTACTTAGCATTGAGAACAACTATCTGCTGAAGATTTTCACTTTAATAAAGGAATCAGTGATGTTCGTCGGTGCTTTTGCCTTAATGTTATATTACAGCCCCATTCTAACTTTGGTAGCTTTCCTTCTCTCCCTGCTTCCGGTTATTGCCTCCCTTTTAACAGGCAACCGGTTGGCCATTCAGGAAAAAGAAGTATCCGATAAAAATGAGAGTTTTATAGGAGCAGTCAAAGATATCCTGACCGGCTTCTCGGTGATTAAAAGCTTTAAGGCTGAGATTGAAGTTATCCGCCTTTTTGCCGAACGCAATACCTCTACCGAGGAAGCCAAGTGCAGGCGGCGCATGACAGAAACTATGATTATGATTATCGGCTTTATGGCCGGACTGACTGCACAATTCGGTGTCTTTCTATTCGGTTCCTACCTCGCACTTACACAGCAAAGCATCACTGCCGGCATTGTTATCGTCTTCGTACAGCTTATGAACTTCGTGATCACACCAATTGCTGATGTCCCACAGATTCTGGCTAACCGCAAGGCCGCAAATGCTCTTATCGACAAACTTGCAGATGCCGTCCATTCCAATATACAAAGAGATGGCAAACAGATAAACAAACAATTAAACAGAGCTATCGAATTAAAAGATCTCTCCTTTTCCTACGAAAAAAGCACACCGATATTAGATCATATCGACATGCGTTTCGAAGCCGGTAAAAGCTATGCAGTTGTAGGTGCCTCCGGAAGCGGGAAGTCAACTCTTCTCAATCTCCTCATCGGAAGCCGGGAAGATTATGAGGGAGAAATACTTTTCGACGGCAATGAACTTCGCACACTCAGCCTGGATTCCCTTTATGATCTTGTTTCCATTGTTCAGCAGAATGTTTTTGTATTCAACAGCTCTGTGCAGAATAATATTACTATGTTTCGTAACTTCGATGAGGAGAAGTTACATCATGCCATCGCAATGTCCGGCCTATCCCCTTTTATTGAGGAAAGAGGAAGCAGCTACGAATGCGGAGAAAATGGAAACGGTCTTTCGGGGGGCGAGAGACAGCGCATCTCTATCGCACGCTGTCTTCTCCGCGGCACTCCGGTCATGTTAGTGGATGAGGCGACCGCTGCCTTAGATGCGGAGACTGCCTTTTCGGTAACTAACTCCATTCTCTCTATCTCCGGCCTAACCAGAATTATCGTAACTCATCGCTTGGAAGAAGCTTTGCTTCGCAAATACGACGAAATCCTCGTTCTTCGAAATGGCAAAGTAGAAGAACACGGTACCTTTGCAGAATTGATGGATAAAAAGGAATATTTCTATTCCTTATTTACCGTATCACAATAAGACACTTAACTTTTACATGTTGAATATACTTATTGTTTGATGCAAGTCCTCGGTCTTTCCCTTTAATTCATGAGCCTCTTTTGCAAATCCTTTAATAAGTCCTACCAGGCTCTCTGTTGTGGCCGATGTTTCTTGTGTAGAAAGAGAAATTTCTTCCGCGACTGCCGCTATGCTTCGGATGGAGTCTAAGATAACAGTACTGTCTTTTTCTAAAAAACCTGTGTCCTGGTGAATATTCGACAGCTTATCCACCAGGACTTCCACGAAGCCGTTGATATGATAAAACAGACGTATTATCTTAGCCAAAGAATCATTCTGAACTCTTATATTTTCCTCCGTCTTATTCGCGGAATCTTCCGTCTTCTCAGAGGAAATCCGTATCTGCTTAACCATGTTTTCTATTTCGCTGCTTGCCTGTAATGCCTGATCTGCAAGCTTTCTTATTTCCTCCGCAACTACGGAAAAACCCTTCCCCGCTTCGCCCGCTCTCGCCGCTTCTATAGAAGCATTCAAAGCTAATAGATTGGTCTGCTGTGCAATCCCATTAATGGTAACGGTTATATGACTTATATTCTCCGAGTTCTTCATGACATCAGAAATATCCTGCGCAAGAATTGCTGTGATTTCGGCTGTATCATTGGTCTTATCTTTCAATTTATCGATTAGGCCGATTCCTTCCTTTGTCACAGCCTCTACATCCTGTACGGTTATCTCTATTTCTTTTGTATTTTCTGCGACAGACTTCACCTTATCGGTAAATTCACACATTTTCTCCATGCTTTTTTCTGAATCATTCGCCTGTTCCCGAACGCCCTTTTCAATGTTCTCAATTTCCTTATCTATTTCAAGCGTGGAAATGAGCACCTTTTCTGCCTTATCCGATACTTCGTTGGAAGAATTAATAACCTCCTTATTGAATTCCAGAATATTCGTCAATATTCCCTTTACCTTTTTCAACATGTTATCCAGACTTGTACTTAAAACCTGAAATTCATCTTTTCTTTTTGTCCGGTAGCGGATTGCTAAATTACCCTCTCCGCAATCTGAAAGGGTCTTGCACACGTTCTTAATTTCCCTGCTGATTCCCCTGGATATGGTAAATCCAATCAATAAAGATATAAAAGTAATCAGCACAATAATGACAGCGGTAACACTTTTTATACCACTTACTTTCTCTACGACATTTTTTATTGGAATTAACACAGCCAGCGACAGATCTGTTCCTTCCATGTCTTTGGAAACATGCAAATAAGCAGTATCCTTATATTGAATTTCCTTTTTTTCTTGCGATATATCGCCCAAAGCTTCTTTAATCTCAGAGAATACCGGAATCTCATTTATACCGTCTTTCATTGTGATTTCCGTACCATCCCGATGAATAATCGCACAAATACTTCCCTTTTCTGCCGATAATTCTTTCAATATTTTATCTGTCTCATCTTTAGATAGTTCAATAAACAAGAACACTTCTGATTCCGGCATTTTTATCATATATGCCAATACTGATTCTTGTACCTCCGGTTCTATCAATGAATTGTTCGTTATATACCAGCTTCCCCCTCCACTGTCAGTGGCTTTTTCCATATACGTTTTATACTTTTCATAAAAGTTGCTGCCTTCTTCTCTTGACGAAGAAATACTTTCTCCATTTTCCGCGAACATATGATATGCACCGATTGCTGCTGAGTTTTCTTTCATTTGCCCGAGCAGCTTTTCGGCTTCTCTAAAAGTCTTTTTGGATTCTCCGGTACTCTTGCCCCAATGCCGCTTATAATAATTAACAACATCCTCATTATTTATAATTTCTTTTGCCTTTATTTCTACATTTTGCAATGTCGCATTCGTATACAGCTGAACTGCACTTATTGTTTTCACAAGAGAATCCGTACATTGTTCTACAATTGCCTTTGCTGCAACGTTATACGACACAACACCTAAAAGGACACTTAAAATAATAGGTACTCCGAAGGAAACAAACAATTTGTATATAATCTTTTGTGTATTTTTCTTTTTCTTCATGCTCCTACCTATCCGCTATTTTCCGCCAAGCAATACTGCCACCGCCTTTTTATTCTCCTCTGCTTTATAGCACAAAAGGTTCCCTTCTATCGTCACCTCATATTTGCTGTCAGAATATACCTCTTGAACCACTGCCTGAACTTCTGCGGGCAGCTCCATTTTCAACATGCTTCCCTCCGGAACCTCAAACACATGGAAAAGGGCATATGCTTCACCGCTTTCCGATGTTCTTAAGATTCCCTGCCATCCTTTCAGGTTCCTATAACTTGTAATCTCACTGCCATAAAAGTAGGTATATCCGTGCTTAATAATAGGAGCAATTTTCTTATAGAAAGCCATTCCCCGATCGATAACATCCCATTGTTCCACACTTAACTCCGTTACATCCCCGGAAATACACATTCTTCCCAGGAAAGTATTGATCACAGAATAAGCAATTCTCTTCAAGGAGTCTTCTTTCCTTATTACTGCCCAAATCTGGCTCTGCCTTGGCAAAATAGCACGATGAAGATTAGCCGCAATGACGGGAATTTCCTCACATTCATGAGCATCTGAGAAGGATGCCATACTTGTCAGGCTCATCATAAGGGGCTCTAAGCGATGTCCGCCGGATGCACAATTCTCCAAAATAATTCCCGGAATTTCTTCCTTCACCCTCTTAATAAATTCCAGAGAGGCAGCCATATTCTGGCGGAGACCTTCACCCAGAGATTCCGCCCCGTCGCATCCCAGACCTATCGTATCGTTGTAATCCATCTTCATGTATTCAAAGCCATATCGCTTCAAAGTGCCAATGACTTTCTCATTTAAATAATTGATTACCCACGGATTGCGCAGATCGAGAAAGCGTCTCATACTGGTAGTTAATACTTCGCCGTCTCGCTTAAGAAGGTGCTCTTCATCATTATAGATCTCCGACGCAGATCCAACATTTTCTATTTCGAACCAAATACCCGGCTTCATTCCTGCTTCTTTGATTCTCTGAACCGTTTTTTCAAGCCCCTCCGGAAACAGCTCCTTGGATACATTATAATCACCCATCATAATATCCCACGGAATCCCTTCCTTCTTATACCATCCGCAATCGATAACAAAATAAGAAAAGCCCTTATCTTTAATTACCTCTAAGATACCCGCTATATTTTCATCGGAAGGACATCCCCATGTGGTGCAGTATTCATTGAAAATAATCGGAAGGTCCTGTTCGATTTCCGGTTCCTGATTCACATATTCTTCTATTGCTGCCGTCATTCTCTGGGAAACTTTATCTACACCGCCCCCTTTGCAAATCGACAGAATTGCCGTCGGTACTGAGAAACTCTCGCCTGGCTGTACACACTTCATCCAATGGCCGAATTCTCTGTCAGCCAGACCTCCTGATATGGAAACACCATCATCTTTCCGATAGACTTCCATCTGCCACGAAGCATTGTGTCCCAACTGTACCCCCCAGAACACATCGCTGACGCTATCTTCCACCACGAGATAAGGGAAATATCGATTGACCGGTATCGAACCCACCTGTCCAAATCGTTCGGAACGGATTGCATGACCTGCCCAAGACGGTTCAAGCTGCAATTCTTCTATCGTTCTCGTCTCCAAGCGTCCTTCCATGCTCCATACACTTCTTAACCGGTGCACCTTCAAGGAATCATGTGCATCCTTCTGAATAAATGGAGAGATTCCCCCTAAGGAAAAGCTGGACAGCATTTCCAGAGAAATTTCTTTATCCCCTTCGTTTGCCAGCGTGACATCACTTTCCAGATGTTCACTTCCTTCCTTATAACATAAGCGGTGGGTAACCTTACAAGTTGCTCTATTCTTATAAGAAAGAACAGTGTACACCGAGGTCTGACCTCCGTCTTTTTCCACATATTGAGTTTCATATTGTAAAGAAGCAAGCGAACCGCCTTGGCGTAACGTCACTCCTCCTGCGTATCCCCCCGGATAGATATCTCCTGCGACCTTCAATTGGACCAGGGAATCGATTTCCTGCTTCTTCTCACTCCAGTCGAGAGGTTCCATACCCTCCGGTACGACGATAAGCTCCACCAACTTCGTCCCCTCATCCAAATAATAATAACATTCCATATCTCCCAGTAAGTACTTGTTCAATAAAACAACCATATCTATACTGCTCCTTTCATAAACGCAATTAACGTAACAGTTCAATGCCATCACTAATTAACCCTTGACTGCACCTACCGTCATACCCTTGATAAAGTATTTCTGAAGGCTGATAAACAGTATGGCAATCGGTAACACCGATATAACAATAGCCGCCATCGCCGTGGAATAATCGCTAGTCTGTGCCGAGAATAAAGACTGAATTGCTACGGTAAGCGTTTTGAGCTGTTTTTTGCTCACATATAAGCTGGCAAGCAGATAATCATTCCATATCTGGAATGCCTGCATAATTACTAACGTAGCCATTGCCGGCTTCAAAAGCGGCATAACAATCGTAAAATAAGTACGAAATACGGAACATCCGTCGATTCTCGCAGCCTCCTCCAACTCAATCGGGACCGTTGACATAAAACTAGTCATAAGAAATACTCCGAAAGAGAGTCCTGTTGCGATATACATGAAAATAATCCCGTGTGCACTGTTCGTAAGGTTCATATTATATCCTATAATATAAATAGGTAAGAATAAAGCTTGATAAGGAATTAAAATTCCCACAATAAAATAGATGTAACAGAACTTGAAAAATCTCCCCTTACATCTGGCAATCGCCCATGCAGTAGACCCACATAGAAGTGCCAGGATAAGAACACTGATTGCTGTATACAAAAAGGTGTTTGTAAAAGTGGTCGCCAAACTCAGCTTATCGAATGCCTTTTCATAATTGCTGAATTGAATGCTTTCAGGCAGAGCCAGAGGACTCGATAAATATAGCTCTTTCTTCGTTTTAAAGGAATAATTGACAATCATTAAAATAGGGGCAATAAACAAAAATGCAATAAATGTCATTACAATCTGAATGAGGAGCGTTATCTTTGTATAAGGCTGTTTTTGTATGTCTTCTTTCGGACGTTTCATTTTTTCTACAGCAATCATGCCTGCACCTCCCTCTTTTTCAATCCCTTTACCTGAATCAATGCTACCAATAAGAGTACAATAACAAGTGTCACTGACATGGCAGACCCATAGCCATACTGTCTTCCATTAATTGCAGTAATATAAGTCTGGTAGATAATCGATGTAGATGCTCTTCCCGGCCCGCCCTTGGTTGAGGCTACCAGCAAATCATATACCTTCAGGGAGCCGGTCGTAATTCCCACCACACAGATCGTAATTGCAGGAGCCAGCATCGGAATTGTTATGTTTTTAAACCGGCTGATCGCACCGGCTCCGTCCACCTTCGCCGCTTCGTACAACTCTGACGGAATCGATTGAAGCCCCGCAAGATAAATTAACATCCAATATCCTATCCATTGCCAGTTATTCGCAATTAAAAGACCAGTTAACACTGTCTGCCCGCTGCCAAAGAGCAGGAAATTAATATTTGTTCCCAACAATTCATTCATTGCCGGAAGTACATTGGAGTACATTTTCAACCAGATAAAGCCCACAATTAAAGAACTGATCAAACATGGAACAAAGAACGCCGTTCTATATATTTTTTGCGCTTTAATCCCGCTATCCAACGCAATAGCAAAAAGAAGCGCCAGCACATTTTGTATTATCGTATTACCGATGGTAAACTTGATGGTGAACCACCAAGTTGCCCGAAAGTCCGAACTCTTCATCAAATCGATGTAATTCTGTAAGCCTACAAAGGGCTTCGTCGAAGACATTCCATCCCAACTCGTGAAGGAATAACGAACTGCCATAAACATAGGAATAATAAGCCCTACCGTAAAAATTAAGAATCCGGGAAGGACCATGAGCAGATATTGCCGCTCCATCTTCTTTTCCATTCCATTACTTTTTCTATTATTCATTCCTTTTCACTCCTCATCTCTGATATGAACAAAAGTGTGCTTCACCCGCTCTCGCAATTTAAACCTTTACAGCACAGCTTTTGTTCCGCGCGCGCAGCTGCGCATTAATCGGTTCTTTAATAGGCGCTCTTTCCGATTAAAGAACAAAAGTGTGCTTCACCCGCTCTCGCAATTTAAACCTTTACAGCACAGCTTTTGTTCCGCGCGCGCAGCTGCGCATTAATCGGTTCTTTAATAGGCGCTCTTTCCGATTAAAGAACAAAAGTGTGCTTCACTCACTCTCGCGATTTAAACTTTTAGCAGCACAACTTTTGTTCCGCGCGCGCAGCTGCGCATCTGTTTCATGTAATAGAAGCACTTTCCTATTACATGAAATTAGAAAGGGGCTGTCACATAATGTAACAGCCTCCTTCTCTTAATTAGCGCTGCTTGCTGCCACTCTGGCATCCGACGCCGCTAACGCATCTTCAAATGTCACATCACCTTGGAGCCATGCTGCGATATCTTTTGCATTCTCTTCTTGGAAACCGCCCCATACAAGCTGATTATTTCCCGATGTTACGTCAACAATCATTCCTTCAGCCGCATACTTGTCAATGTCTTCCTGACTGGGATTCGCGAAGGTAGGAGTTACGTCTTTTAACATCGCCGCTGTTTTCGTATAATCATAAATTTCTCTTGCGAGCTCCTTATTTCCGGTCATTACATCGATGACACAATCGATCGCATCCTGATGTTCACTCGCTGCACTCTTCATAATTGTAATGTTAGGTTCGAAAATGAGCTTGGAATCTCCCGTCTGGTTAGGGAAGGGGAATATTCCGAAATTAAAATTCTCATCAATATCCAAAAAGTTCTGAATAGACCAGGAACCGGATACCTTCATTGCCGCTTCTCCAAGTACCATTCTCGCATCGCAGTCTGTCTGCTCTGTGGAGAACGTCTCCGGGAAGGTATTATCAAAAATCAGCTTATTATAGCTGTATGCTGTCTGGAATTCTTTGCTTTCCGTAAAGGAAGTCGTTCCGTTTCTGAAATCATCTCCCCAGGAAGGAACCTTGTTGAATACATCATTCATAGCAAACTGCATCGTAACATTGCCGATAGACCATGTATCCACCATATGGCTTGCGAAAGGAGTAATACCTTTTGCCTTGCAGTCATCAATAATTACCTGTAAATCATCGATTGTCTTAGGAATCTCCCATCCGTTTTCAGCAAACATATCTTTGTTGTAATAAACTCCCTGATACATTGCGTTATATACGAGTCCGTATGTTTCGCCATCTAGCGTAACGTTGGCACTTGCTGCATCCAATACTCTATCCAGATAGGTATCGGCAATCGGTCCCAGAATTCCCTGAGGTGCATAAGTTGCCACGTCCTGTGCTTTACCAATCATAATATCAGGAAGTCCTGACTGCATATACTGCTGCATTTTCGGCTGGAAATCATTCCCCCAGTCAACGCATTCCCATTCCAAAGTAATATTTGGATATTGCTCTGCAAGCGCTTCGTCGATTAAATCTTCAATGCCCGCATCCGTAGTGGACTGTCCCGCCAAAACGGTGAGCGTTACCTTCTCATCCGCAGCTGCTGTTTCCTGTGCCGGAGCTTCTTCCTTCACTTCTGCGCTTTCCTCCGCAGGTTGTGCTGCCGGCTTCGTTTCTGCCGCACTTCCCTGGCCGCATCCGACTAATACTGTGGTTAACATCGTGGTACACAAAATCATACTTAATACTTTCTTTTTCATGTCTTCCCTCCAATTAAACTCGTTTGTTGTTCTATCATCAGTATATCTTTGATTGAGTTCCCGGAAGTAGGACTGTTTTGAAAAAAGCAGTTGTATTATTTTGAAATTATCGGAATATTTCCGCTTTCCTGCCTATGTTCATCTGCATAAGTGAGCACCTCATCCAAATCGGCTTCCCCTTTTAACCACTTTAAAATTTCCTCCGACAGATCATTTTGAAATCTCCATATCAATTGGTTATTCCCTATAGAAGCATCAATAATTCTATTTTCTGCCTCGTAACTTCTGATATCCTCCTCCACTGCACTCTCATAAGTTACCATCATATCTGTAACTACCGGATATGTTCCCGTGAATCCAAGAATCTCCTGCATAAGCTTTTCATTTTGCAGCAGCTCCGTGAAGATGTGATTAATCAGCTCCTGATATTTCGATGTTTCACTCATCATAAAAGTCATATTCGTTTCCTTAATCAGGCTGGCGCCCCCCTCTTTCGTCGGATAAGGGAAGAAACCATAACGCACATTTGAATCATATTGGTTCATAGATTGTAATGACCACAAACCGGTCAGATACATGGCTGCTTGTCCCTCTGCGAACCTTCGGTCACTTTCATATTGTTCAATCATAAGAGCATCTTCCCAAGAATGTTCCAGCACATATTTATTCTGCTCTACACATTCTCTTATTCGTATATCTCCGGCAAAATCCCGGTTTCCTAAGCGGAACTGCTCTCCCCAATCCGCTTCCTGTGCGAATACATTATTGAGCAAAAATTGCATTGTCATATTTCCGACCTTCCAGCTTTCCCTGAAATGTGCCGCAAACGGAGTCACTCCATTGTCCTCTAATATTTGCACCGTCTGTGCAAGCTCCTCCAGGGTATCCGGTGTCTTGAGCTGTAATTGTTCGAATATCTTCTTACTATATACCACCCCTTGATACCACGCATTATATGGGATACCGTACACTTCCCCATCTATCGTTACCGTATCGCGTACTCCTTTCTCCAGACGTTCCATTCCCTCCACCTGAAGCGGAGCCAAGTTGCCGCCATCCATATAGGCATGAATATCCTGTGCCTTCCCTACAATAATATCCGGCACATCGCCGGCTGCCAGCCGCCCCTGCATCCGAGAGTCGAACTTTTCTCCCCAGTCCACACATTCCCACTCCAGCTCCACACCGGGAAACTTCTCGGCAATCACTTCATCAATCATATCTTCCACGCCCGCATCGGAGGTCGATTGTCCGGCTAAGACGGTGATAACTACCTTTTCCGGTTTCTCCTCCGGCTCATCCCTTCCATTCTCCAATGCAAAAACAGCAACTCCAAATACTGCCACAACAGCAAGCAGCAAAACTATTATTCCAACTTTTCTCATAATACAGCCTCATCCTTATGCAGAGACCCCCGATAATCGCGAGGGCTCATGCCAGTCATTTTCCGAAATACTTTATTAAAATAGGTATAGTCATCGTATCCTACCATGAACGCAATTTCTGTCAGATTAATCGTAGAATCCAACATATATTCCTTTGCCTTTTCAATCCTTTTCCCTGCGATATAAATCATAAGACTCTCTCCCGTCTCCTGCCGGAATACTTTGGAAAAATAAGAACTTTCCACTCCGAAATGATTCGACAAAAAGGCGAGAGAAAGCTCCTCAAAAAACCGTTCATTAATATAAACTACTGCCTTTTTCACAACCTCTCTGATACTGCTTCCAAGCTCTCCCTTAGGTTCACTCACCACCGTATCTACAATCTCTTCAATAACCTCACAGAGTTTATCCGCTTCCATATATTCCACTGTTTTATCGAGCACATCCACCATGTTTTCCAGATCCACTATTTCCTTCGCTGACTTCTGCTCCATTTTAAAATCAGTGAGGAGATTACATACCCTTTTTACTGTCTGCCGCAGCCTGATATACTCCCACCCCAATTCTTCACAGTGCTTCACTCCAATGGTCTCGAAGATTAGCTGCTTTACCGCTTCTGCATTGCCGGTCTTCAGAAGATTCTTTAAGCGATTCTCCGCTTCTTCTCCTAGTGGATCCTTCAAATCTCTATAAATTACCTCATCCTGTTTCCTGTTGAATAAGATGATACTTTCCTTTTTATATTTTCTCGTCATAAGCAAAGAAACACATTGTGTATACGCAGTATGAATACTTTCGATAGAGTAAGTGTGCTCACTGATTACAATACTGATAGGGCTTGCGGTCATATTCCTAATAGCGTTCAAGAGTTTAACAGCCATCTTATTTTGTTCCGCACTGTCCAATTCTGTAATAATCAAGAATTCATTGGAACGGTATATATGATTGAAGATCAGAAGATTTTCCGATTCCGTCACTTCTTTGCTCATCTTTTTAATAGAATAGGACAGATAGTTCATATCATATTCATACGCCGCCATAATCTCCTTCAAATCATGAATCTTAATGAGAATAAGGCTGTATCCGGCGAAGTCTATCTCCTTATTCATCGTTATAAGCGGTGCAAACGGGGTCTCCTCCCTCTCCACTAACAGACTCAGCTCCCTGTCCTGAATGGCAGAGGCCGCTTTTAATATCTGCTTTTTATTTATTTCCTCTTTACTAATAATTTCAAGTGCTTTCGATAAAGCATTCACTAAATCTATCTTCGTAATCGGTTTTAACAGATAATTAATTGCTCCCGCCATTAAGGTGCTCTTCACATATTCGAAGTCATCATATCCGCTAATAACGAATACTACAACCTCTTCATATTTCTCCTTCACCTCTTTCACAAGTTCAACACCGTTCACAAAAGGCATATTGATATCGGTAATTAATATGTCCGGCTTCTCTGTCTTCATCCGTTCCAAGACTTCTTCCCCATTCGCCGCAGGCTCCAGAAATTCCAGATGATACGCCTTCCAATCGAGCATGTTTCGTATTTTTTCCCGCGTCCAATATTCATCATCCGCAATTAGCACTTTATAATTTATTTCTGCCATATTTCTGCCTCCTCAACACTCATACAGGGAATTCTCAACGAGATTTTCGTTCCGCTTTTTCCATCGCTATCGATATGCAGCCCATATTCCTCCCCATATAGCATCTTCATTCTCGCATTGATATTAAAGAGGCCTATGGAGCTTCCGCCTTCTACCAATCCATGATTATTCTCCTTAAGACTTTGATTCACTGCTTCCGCTTCCATACCGACACCGTTATCTTCCACTTCTATTTCAAGAATTCCTTCCCTCTTGGAAGCTTGCACAAGAATCTTCTTTTCCCCTTTTTTATTCCGAAGGCCATGATTAATCGCATTTTCCACAAGGGGCTGAATCGATATTCTCGGAATAGAGCTTTGCAGTATCTCATCATCGATACGGAACTCATAGGCTACCTCTTCCCGCATCCTTACGTTCATCACATAAATATAATTTTTCAGATGAACCATCTCCTTAGCAACCGTGGAATAAGGATGTTTAATATCCAAGCTATATCGGAAAATAGTGGAAAGAGACTGGCATAAATGGCTGACCATATCACAATTCTGAACGCTTGCAATACTGCTCATCGTATCTAAGGTATTATATAGGAAATGCGGATTAATCTGCGATTGCAGCGCCTTATACTCCGCTTTATTGAGAAGTAACTGCGTCTCATACTCATGTCCGATCAACCGCTCTATCTCGTCCAACATTTCGTTGAATTCTTTTCCAATCTGCCCGATTTCATCTCGTTCCAGATACAATACTCTATTCTTCGTATCTCCCTTTCTAATTCGGGTGATGGTTCGCATTAACTCTTCTAAGGGTCGTGTTAAGGTTCTTGAAATAAATACAGTCACCACCGACAATATGATACACATCATAATTCCTATTAAAATAAGGTTCTGTGTCAGCGCCTTCTGATTCTGTTCCAGAATTGACTGAGGCATCAGGGAATAAGCCCCCAGATTATATTTATTCTGAGGAACTTGAAACAAAACTTTATTCTCTTCCGACGTATCCATAAAGGTCTCCAATGTATTACTTCTTATCCGCTCGCTAATTTCCAGATAATTTTCCCTGCTGGCAGTCTCCGCATTTTCTATCGCTGTAATCGGCCTGTCAGAAAGGGGTTGCAGCCACATGTACACCTCCTGATGGGTGCTGTATTTTTCCATAATCTTCACAAAGGCCTTGCTATCGATGTCGCATACTACATAGCCAATGACTTTATTTGTATTCACATTATCATAGATCTTCAAAACGAACCTTGCAATATTCGTCTCACGATATACATTATAATAGCTGGATAAGAACATGTATTTTTCATCCGAGGCAATATATTCCTTCACCTTAGCTGCATTATACATTTCCTCATCCTCATAAATATCTTTGGGGTAATTATGCTTTGGCGTTACCGCACGCCTGTAAGTGCTGATTACCCGGTGATCGCTGTTATACACGTACAAAGCCACCACACTGTCCGCCGTCGAGAAGTTCTCCATCGCCTGATCATAAGCAATTCTATAGTTATTCTCCCTGATTACTTCCACACTCTCTTCACTTTTCAGTTCCTGAAGAAATTCTTTATTGTTATATATTTCAATCAGTCCATTTTCTATCTTTTTCACGAAGGTATAGACTTCATTCTGCATATTTTTAAGTAAGTTATAATTCTCCGCTTTCGCCTGATTATAAATCAGCGTACCGGATACTCGCTGAAATAAAACAGTCTGGAGAACGAGTGCCATCAAGGTACTCCCCAAACATAGTATTAATATTTTCGTTCTCATTTTTATCTTCATAGGCTTATTACCTCCAAGAGTTAAGATTTAGCAGGATAACTTACTTATTAAATTAGAGATTCGTTCCGTACAATCTGCCTCTCTCATTTCTTTTTTTCTCCAATTATCAGAAAGAGGAAAATATACTTTGTCATTCACATTCTTCCCCATATCCCATTTTCCATTTTCATTTTTATTATCATTCAGCCAATTTATCACAAACCGAATTTTACATTTTGCATATTTATATTCTGATAACAACTCAATAGCTGTAAGATAATAGCTGGAATGTCTGCTTTCAAAAACCTGGGGAAGAATACAGATTTTTTTATCATATATATAATAAATCCCACTATCTTTATTTATTACATAATCAATAAAATCCTTCTCTGTCTCTTTTTCCAAGCAATCCGCCAATAATGAAACCTGATAAAAACTCACACAATCAATTAACCTGCCACCCCTGGGTTTTACCCCCCAAGTGTCATAATAGGCAGAAACATATTTATCATAGTCATATTCACCATTTATAAATGTACCGGTAATAACACCAGCCCATTGTTCCGCGACTTTATTTGCTGCCACGTTATCCTTTGTGAATACACGAATCCGTGTCGCTAACATTAGAGATGTGAAGATATTCCAATCATGCAGCTTCTCTTTTCTATCCGGAATTTCAACTTTTCCTATTAAACAATCATTCATATAGGATACAGCCCGTTGGATACAATCATCTTCCAGCGTATATCCTAAACGTTCAAGGCGGCGCAGCGCTTGTTCCGTTGTTATAGGAGAATTACTCAACTGCGAAAGAGAGTGAAAGTCCCCCCAGCTTCCATCCTCCTGCTGCAATGCAATAATTTGTTTTGCCCATCTTGTATCCTTATGCATTCCTATCCCCCACCTTAATTTATCACGCCGGATTCGAGTGTCAAAAGCCTTTCAAACAACTTGGCTCCGTCAATTTGCACTCATATTGTTTTTCCAAAGTGATACAGAATATAGTTGGATGAGTAACTGTATGAAACCGTTGGCACTTAGACCGCGTATTTTGCGGTCTTACGTACCATTACGGGATTCATCCAAGCGAAAGCGTGTTACGAATAAATTATATTCTGTATCACTTTTTAATAACGTAAATGGTGCAAATTGATGAAATATATTGAGTAAGAAGGCTTTTGTCACCCGAATCTCATGCTGTAAATTTCCTATTCACTGAACTCAGTCTACTATATTTCATGAAAATCGTCTATCGAATGAACAAGGTCTTTCTTATAAAGTAATAAAAACTGCTATAAAGGAATCATTTTCCTTTATAGCAGTTTAAACCTGCAATATAAAATAAGATAGAAAGCTAAGCGCCTTGAGGCCTTACATAATATCTTCCCTTGGGAATAATAAACGGAGAGCCGGAAACCGGATCCGGAATAACACTACAGTCTAAATCGAAAACTTGCCGAATCAGCTCTTCTGTAATGATATCCCCTGGCTCGCCCTGTGCCACAAGATCTCCCTTTTTCACCGCAAAAATATAATCCGCATACCGGGCCGAGAGATTGATATCATGCAATACCATTACAATGGTCGTTCCTCTCTTTCTGTTTAGATCTGTCAACAAATCCAAGATTTCCACCTGGTATGTGATATCCAGATAAGTAGTGGGTTCATCCAGAAGAAGTATATCCGTCTGTTGGGCAAGCGCCATAGCGATCCATACCCTTTGGCGCTGACCTCCCGAAAGCTCATCCACACTTCGATTGGCAAGATCTGCAATGCCCATAATGTGCAATGCCTCTTCTACCGCTTCATAGTCTTTTTTCCCCATTCCTTTTAAGAAGGTCTGATGAGGAAAACGTCCACGCGCCACCAAATCCGAAACAATAATTCCTTCGGGAACAATAGGGGATTGCGGCAGCAAGCCTAAAATCTGCGCCAACCGCTTGGAAGGCATAGTCCCGATTTGTTTTCCATCGAGTAGTATTTCACCTGAAATAGGCTTTACCAGCCTTGCAAGGGCTTTGAGCATGGTAGACTTTCCACAGGCGTTGGCTCCTATAATGACACTGATCTTATTGCTCGGTATTAACACATCTACCCCATCGATAATTACCTTTTTATCATATCCCGCCACCAGATTATTGGCAGAAAATTCTCTTTCTTTACTCATGCCGCTCCTCCTGTCCGATTCATATGTATCAGTAAGTAAATAAGGTAAGGCGCTCCCAATATTCCTGTAACAATTCCCACCGGGAACTGGGTGCTGAAAGCATACTGGCCGATCAAATCCGCTCCGAGTACCAGGGCTGCTCCTGTAAGCCCCGCAGAGATCACATTGGAATGCCCATTGCCTGTCAATCTTCCGGCTATCGGTCCCGCCAGAAAGGCTACGAAAGCAACAGGGCCCGTAACGGATGTAGCAAAGGCTATTAAAAAGACCGATCCAATCATTAATAGAAAGCGAGTCTGATTTGTCTTCAGCCCGAGAGTAATAGCGGATTGCTCTCCCAATTCCAAGATCTGTAGTTGTCTTCCCAATATACAAAGAATAAACCCAAATAATACCACCGTTAGTAAAAGTCCCGGAATGCTTTTCATCTGTACACCATTTAAGCTGCCGCTTAGCCATCTCATCGCTGCAGGCACATCATACTCTGCCGCCTTCAATAATAGAAAGGAGATCACTGCATTCAGCATAGCCTGAATTCCAATACCGATCAGAATCAATCTTCCGCCGGAAAAGCTGCCACCTCTTGAAAGCGCATATATAGCCATCGCTACACATAGTCCGCTAATGACTGCTACTACGGAAACCACTGTTCCGCTCACTTTTAAAATCAAAATACAAAACACGGCCGCAACGCTGGAGCCGGACGTAATCCCTATAATATCCGGACTTGCCAAAGGGTTTCTCAGCATGGTCTGAAAGGTATTGCCTGCCATCCCAAAAGCGAGCCCCGCCAGTAAGCCCGCAAGCATTCTGGGCAGACGTATCGTTCCTATGGCAAAAGAAGCACCCTTTATCTCTTCTCCCGATAATACCCTGACCACTACAGAAAGCGGATATTTCGTATTACCGAGTAATAACATCGTGCCTGCGAGCAACAAAACTAACACTCCCATCAATATTGCTGCTGTCAGAAAACGAGCTCTTCTGCTGGCATAGCCTTTTTGTATTGAATTAAAATCCTTTTTTCTCATAATGCCTGCACCTTCGCTCTCATAGCAATAATAATCAGAATAGGCGCTCCCAGAAAAGCTGTAATAATACCGGCTTCCAATTCTCCCGGATAAGCCAACAGCCTTCCCGCCACATCTGATATTGTCAAAAGAATCGCTCCCCCCACCGCAGACAAAGGAATGATATAACGCATATCAGAGCCGCAAAGCATGCGTACCGTATGCGGAATCATAAGCCCTACAAAACCAATCGGACCCGCTAACGCCGTTGTCGCTCCGCATAACAGAACGCCTGCCAGCGCACTGATAATTCTAACAAGTCCGGTTCTTACGCCTAGCCCAGTGGCAACTTCCTCTCCCAGAGCGAGCGCATTTAATGCCGGAGCAGAAAAAATTCCTATAAGGAGGCCAACTGCCAGAAAAGGCAGTACGGTCGTAATCCCTTCCCATGTGGCACCGCTGGTGCTTCCCACTTGCCAGAATCGAAATACATTCATTACCTGAGTTCTCGGCAATGTAACCGCACTTACGAGAGAGGATAATGCAGCACTTGTTGCCGCACCAGCCAGCGCAAGCTTAATCGGTGTCGCTCCGCCATAACCGAGAGAACCGATGGCGTAGACAAAGGCCGCTGTTATTCCGGCACCTATAAGAGCCAGCCATATATATTGCCCGGCTGTACTAATGTTAAAAAATGCAATTCCGCTTACTACAAATAATGATGCGCCGGTATTAACACCTAAGATACTCGGATCAGCAATCGGATTGCGGGTAATTGCCTGCATGAGGGCTCCGGATACCCCGAGGGAGGCCCCTGCCAGCATGCTGAAAATAGTCCTGGGAACCCGTTCTCTGACAATGAGAGCATAAAAAGAAGTATCCTCTTTATGAAGAAGTGCACCGATTACTTCCGGAAAACTTATACTTTTCGCTCCTAATGCCAAAGAAGCCAGAATGCACAGACAGATACAAAGTAAACTGCCTGTGCTGAGCAAAATCATTTTTGAACGTTTCATTTCACTTTATCAGCTGCCTCTCCAATCAATTTCAAATAGTCATCAATCGTTGCGGGAATAGAAAGTGCACTAGGTGTACTGGATGCTGCAATCGGGGTTCCATCCTCAATCATAGCTACCGATCCATTTTGAATTGCAGGGATGGTACCAAGCAGTGCATCTGCCTGCAAAGCTTCCAATAAATCCGAGTTTCCATAGGCGATAATAATATCTATATCCTGCAATGCATCCGCATTCTCAGCACTCATTTCCAGAGAAAAGCTTCCGCTCTCAGTAGCAAGGGCCAGAACGCTCTCCGGGAATTCCATACCCAGATCAAGCAAATATGCTGCACGAGGATCCGTAGGAAGATAGACATAAAATGTACCTAAATCCGTAGGCATAAAATAGAAGAACGCTGCTTTTTTTCCTTGTATCTGAGGATAATCACCTGCCTTTTGTGCTATCAGTCCATCCAAATCAGCAACTAACTGTTCTCCTTCGTCCTGCATTCCCATTCCTGTTGCATCCATAATAATCTGGTCACGCCAATATGTCTGCCATGCAAGATTAGGATATGCTACTACAGGTGCGATCTGGCTAAGCAGATCATATTCTTCCTGCGTAATTCCTGAATAGGCTGCCAGAATTACATCCGGCTGAACATCGCTTATCGCTTCATAATCCAATCCTGCCGTATCTTTAAATATCTCTGTATCTGCCCCCAACTCCTCGATAGCCGTCTTCGTCCATGGCAAGATACCGCTGCCGTCGATTACTCCATAGTTCGCTTCTGATATTCCGACAGGAGAGACTCCCAAGGCTAAGGGTGTATCCTGATTTCCCCAAGATATCGTAGCTACTCTCTCGGGCTTAGCTTCTATTATCGTCTGTCCATATGCATGTTCAATAATAATAGGATACTCAGTATCTTCTTCCTGAGCCGAGACATCCTCTGCATCTGCCTCATCCGATACCACCTCATCTAATGTATTCGATGCATCCGCAGCATCCGATATATTCGATGCCTCCTCCTTTGTTCCTGCGGAACAAGCTGTAAGGGAAAAAGCGAGTGTAAGTGCTAAAATAGAACTTAACATCTTTCGTTTCATAATATATGTCCTCCTGTTTTATGTACTATAAATTAATGAGTTAGATTCAACTAACTTATTTAGTCTATATGAAAATATTCTCTTTGTCAACTATTTTGATATTGACTATCATTTTCGTAAATAAAAAAAATTTTTACTGAATTATGTTTGACTTTGTGATAAGATGAAAATCAGTTTCTTCATAAAAAAATAAGTGCAGGGGTTTATCAAATTGGGGTTTTATGGCAGTTATTTTTCGGTGAGAAAAGAATAATAAGAAGGGGTCCTATTATAGATAGGAATAGTTAACTTATGGAAGCAAAACTAGAAAAAAGATATGGTCTTCCTACAGCCATTGCAATGGTCGTAGGTATTGTTGTCGGTAGCGGCGTATTCTTCAAAGCGGAGAAAATCCTCACTGCCACCGGCGGCAATTTAAAACAAGGTATTCTGGCATGGGTAATCGGAGGTATTATTATGATTTCCTGTGCATATACCTTTTCCGTCATGGCTACCAAATATGAATATATCAATGGCATTGTGGATTATGCGGAAGCTACAATGGGGGGAAAATATGCATATTATGTAGGTTGGTTTATGGCACTTATCTACTATCCTACCATTACCTCGGTACTGGCTTGGGTCTCTGCCAGATACACCTGTGTTATCTTTGGCTTCCCCATTACCGGCGGAGAATGCATGACTATTGCTGGGTTCTACTTAATTGCAAATTTCGCATTGAACTCCTTATCTCCGGTTTTGGCCGGAAAGTTTCAGGTCAGTACCACAGTCATCAAGCTGATTCCTCTCTCTTTAATGGCAATTATCGGAACATTTACAGGACTTCGAAGCGGTATGACTCTTTACAACTTCACACATTATGTATCTCAAAGTACTCCTAACGGATTATTCACGGCCGTTGTTGCGGCATGTTTCGCCTATGAAGGCTGGATTATCGCAACTTGCATTAATGCAGAATTAAAAAATGCCAAGAGGAATCTTCCTTTGGCTTTGATTTCAGGTACTTTTATTATCATGACCGTCTATATTCTATACTATATTGGTTTAGCAGGCGCCGTTGAAAATGAAGTAATCATGGCAGGCGGCGAGGCAGGTGCCAAATTAGCATTCCAAACCGTCTTTAGCTCTGTGGGCGGCTCACTGTTGTTTATCTTTGTTATCATTTCATGCCTTGGAACCTTAAACGGTCTGATGCTTGGCTGTACGCGGGGCATCTATTCCATCGCTGCAAGAGGACTTGGTCCCAAGCCCCAAATCTTCAGCCAGATAGACCCTTCCACTAATATGCCTGCGAACTCTGCCATCCTTGGACTATTACTCTGCAGTACCTGGCTATTTTATTTCTATGGGGCAAATTTAACTGATAGCTGGTTCGGATTCTTTAGCTTTGACTCCTCGGAACTGCCCATTGTTACGCTATATGCGCTATACATTCCTATTTTTATCATGTTTATGGTAAAGGGAAATGATCTCAACTTTTTCAATCGCATACTTATGCCTTGTCTCTCCCTTGCCGGATGCATCTTTATGATGATCGCTGCATGGTTCGCTCACGGAATTGCCGTCATTGCTTATTTAATAGTATTTCTTGCTATTATGTCAACGGCTGCATTCCTTCTGCGAAAGACAAAGCGACCGTTGGAGAAATAAAACCGTATAAAATAGTTTAGGCAGGTGCCGGGGAATTGGCATCTGCCTTTTTATATTATAAGGAAAACTGATTTCCTTACCCATAATGATTCAGGCAAATGATGCTCAGCTATCCTGTTATAATTTTTTCTTCCTATGAATAAACTGTATCATATTAATACGTGAAGGGGAGAAGGTTGGAAGAATTTTATTCTGTTACAGACCTTAAGAAAAATATGAAGATAAAAACCAATACCAGTAGCATTGATGTATGCCCATACAAGGTAGATGTACCATACCCGCCAATACAGGTAGATAGCAAAAATTCTGTTTATGCCTGTGATATGCTTGGCAATATGTCGGAGGTCGTTTCCGAAATGAGTGATGTCTCCAGGTATTTCTATATTGCCGTTGTGGCTAAACCGCAGTCTAGTTGGATTTCCTCATGCTTCCACCATATTAGTATTATAGAGATGCATCACCTTAATATATTTGCTGAGCTCGCACTGCTGCTGGGGGCAGATCCGCGGCTTTGGAGCTGCAATGAATATTCGCAATGGTGGTCACCTTCCTTTGTTGGTTATCCGCGCGGATTGCGCGCTTTGGTAGAGGAATCCATCCGTGCCGAGGAAGCTGCCATCGCCAAGTATTCGAATCAGGCGGATATTATCCGTGATGAAAATATCGTGGCGATATTGAAGCGTATCGTACTCGATGAAGAACGGCATCTCCAGATTTTCACTGAGATGTATCATCAGCTATAAACACCTTATAATTCCATCTCCTTCCTACTCATAAATTACTTAAAATATACCATTAAACCGTGTTCAATACAATAACCACATAACTTTGCACAGATAAACAGTGAAATAAAACTTTTATTTCGCATTACTGATATAATAATCAATTATTTATTTTCATATATTATGTAAATAATGTTTAAAGGATATTGATACATGTGTACAGCAATGACTTTACAGTCCCAGTCCAATAAGCTGTTTTTTGGCAGAACCATGGACTTTTCACACGATATTATACCACAGATTTATATCATTCCTAATTCCTATGTATGGTATAACAATTTAAACAACAACCAAATAAAAGACTCCTATCGATTCATTGGACTCGGACAGGAGCTTGATGGGATTCTCGGTTTTTTTGACGGTGTTAACGAGAAAGGATTGGCGGCGGCAACTTTATATTTCGCCGGCTATGCCCAATATAATACAACAGCCTGCAATGATACCGAGCCGATCGCATCCATTGATTTCCTTCACTACATTCTGGGCAGATGTTCTTCTGTAAAAGAATTGCCTGATCTATTAAAAAAAATTACTGTAGTGGGCGTCCCCGACCCTGTTACTAAGACGATAGCCCCGTTACATTGGATTGTGGCTGACAGAAGCGGAGCATGTGCCGTTATTGAGCCGACTGATAAAGGTCTGGAATTAACAGATAATCCTATCGGCGTGATGACAAACAGCCCTGACTTCCACTGGCATATGACAAATTTGAGAAACTATATAGAAGCTTCTCCTGAGCAAACAGAAGAAGCCTTTTGGGATAGTGTAAAATTAACTCCTTTTGGGCAGGCTACAGGAACAATGCCTCTGCCGGGAGGCTTTACCTCTCCGGAGCGGTTTGTACGAACTGCTTATCTGAAAACACATTTGCCAAAGCCGAAAGACAATCGCGAAGCAATTGCAGCATGTTTTCATATCTTAGCAAGTGTCTCCATCCCCAAGGGAGCTGTTATAACCAACCGAAACACTTATGACTATACGAAATATACAGCATTTATTAATACCAGTACCTGTGAATATTTCTATAAAACCTATGATGATGTAAACATTAAGGTCGCCAGTCTTTGGCAAACACAGCGACGTTCCAGCGATATGACACATTTACCTTTTAAGTGATAGAAAAGGTATTTTATTCACTGTTTACTTTATTCGACAAGAGTGGAATCTCTCAGCATGATGCCGGCCTTGATATTACGCATTAACCGTTCTGCCGCATCAGAGACCAATTCACCCGCCTTTTCTCCCATAGCTTCTTGCAAAGGCATCGGCCTGCACACTGCCGCTTCTATGCAGCTGATGCCGATTTTATATACTTCTTGCGAGCCTTCTGAAAGAGAACCCGCAATTGCCGCTACAGGAACATTATATTTCTCAGCCCTTTGTGCAATTCCGGAAATCACCTTCCCATATGCAGACTGGAAATCAATCCGCCCCTCCCCGGTAATAATTAAGTCTGCCCACTCCGCTTTTTCTTCGAAGCCTGACATATTCAGGACTGCGTCAATCCCCGAACGTATGGATGCGCCTGTAAATGCCACTAGTCCGCCGCCGAGCCCTCCTGCGGCTCCGGCGCCTTTCCTGTTTCTTATATCTATATATAGCTCCTCTTCGATAATCTTCGCTAAATGAGAAAGCCCTTTATCCAGAAGTTCTACCTGCTCAGGGCTTGCTCCCTTCTGAGGGCCATAAACAGCCGAAGCTCCGAACGGTCCACAAAGGGGATTAGTCACATCGCTCATTACAATGATTTCCGTCCCGCTAAGCCGTTCATCTGCGTTGCTTAGGTCAATCTTTTCTATTCTTTCCAACAGCCCACCGCCATAACCGATTTCTTCTCCCTTTTCATCTGCAAAAGAGATGCCGAGAGCCTGTGCCATGCCGATGCCTCCATCATTGGTTGCTGATCCCCCTACCCCAATATAAATCCTTCTGCATCCATGATCCATCGCCGCCTTCAAAAGCTGACCCGTTCCATATGTAGTAGCCTTCATAATGTCGCGTTCCAGCTCAGGTACCAGGGGTAATCCGGATGCTGCCGCCATTTCTATTACAGCAGATCCATCCTCCAATATGCCAAAAAAGGAATCAAATATCTTGCCATCAGGACCCATCGCAGGAGTATTAATAATTTTTCCTCCAATACTAGATATAATGGCCTCCACCGTACCTTCTCCGCCGTCAGCTACAGAAATATACTTTATTTCCGCATCAGGAAAGACTCTCAATATCCCTTCACTTATGTTTCTGGCCACCTGAGTACTACTTAAACTTCCTTTAAATGAATCCGACGCAATTAATATTTTCATAGATTCTTCCTTCTTATGCTTTCTATCGTCATTACACTTCTATACAATATGTCCCGCAATCATATGCGGGACATGTGTTTTATTTCTATTTATGTATTCTTTTACTTCCGTATTTCTGTTCCGGTGAGTTTTTCATAATATTTTGCAATCGCACTGTGATCACATTGTCCATGTCCATCCATATGAAGGTTTTGAAGAATCTCCATGACCTGAGCCGTAAGAGGCAGGGGTGCTCCTACGCCATGTCCCGTTTCCAGGGCATTATTTAAATCCTTTATGTGAAGATCAATCTTGAATCCCGGATTAAAATTGCCATCGGTTATCATAGGTACTTTGGCATTCATAACCGTTGAGCCGGCCAGGCCGCCCTTTATCGCATCGAATACTTTGGTAGGATCCACTCCCGCCCTTGTACTCAACATAAAGGCTTCGGATACTGCTGCAATATTAAGTGCTACAATAATCTGATTTGCCAGCTTCGTAGTATTGCCTGCACCGATATCTCCGCAATGAACCGCACTTCCACCCATAGACATTAGAATATCATAAACCTCATCAAATACATCCTTATCTCCGCCAACCATAATAGACAGCGTTCCATCCACAGCCTTCGGCTCACCGCCGGATACAGGTGCATCGATCATCTTTATACCTTTTTCAGCACAAGCCTCGCATATTTCCTGTGAAGCCATAGGTGCTATGGAGCTCATATCTACTAGAATCGTCCCTTCTATTGCCCCTTCTAACACTCCATTCTCACCTAGAACCACACTTTTTACGTGGGGTGAATTGGGGAGCATAGTGATAATTAATTTACATTGTTCTGCAACGTTCTTCGATGAATCAGCAGAAATCGCACCTGCACTTACTGCCATATCCACGTTCTCCTGAATTACATCATATACAATAACCTCATGGCCTGCTTTCAGCAGATTATTGACCATAGGTTTTCCCATGATTCCAAGTCCAATAAATCCTATACGCATTTTAATGACCTCCTTCATTACAGATAATACATCTTTTGTACAGCCTCTTTGATTGCTTCTTTTGTTAAACCATGATATTCAAGCACTTCCTTATAATTATGTGCACTGCATCCAAAAGTATCTTGAATTCCCACGAACTCGATAGGCTTGCATTCCTTGCAAAGCACTTCTGCAATCGCACTGCCCATTCCGCCTCTGATATTGTGCTCTTCCGCAGTAACTACTGCCTTGCATCCCTTTACGAGATCAATAATCGCCTGACCGTTCATAGGCTTTATGGTAGCAATGTTTACTACCTTCACGGATATTCTACCTTCCAGTTCTTTTGCAGCTTCCATAGCCAATCCAACCATATAGCCGGTGGCAAACACAACGACATCAGAACCTCCCTTGAGCAGCTTAGGCATTCCTATTTCAAACGTCTCTCCTTCTTCGGTAACATTAGCATAGTCGTTTCTATTCAGTCTGATATAGAAAGGGCCATCTGTCTCTACCATGGCTTTTACAGCTTCTACTGTCTCATTGGCATCTGCCGGACATAGTACCGTCATATTAGGTACCGAACGGAAAATAGCCATATCTTCCACACATTGGTGAGTAGCACCGTCACCGAAATCTGATAATCCTGAGGAAGAACCACAGATTTTTACATTCAATTCCCCGATGGCAATGGTTTGACGAATCTGATCGAATGCACGTCCGCCCGAAAATACCGCGAAGGAATTGGTAAAAGGTATTTTCCCACTCTGTGCCAGCCCTGCTGCCACACTAGTCATATTCGCTTCGGCAATTCCCATCTCGAAATATCTTTCAGGATACTCAGCTTCGAAAAGCTTTCCCATAGTGGATCCACCCAAGTCAGCGTCCAGAACAACGATCCTCTCATCATTCTTTCCAAGCTCCACCAAGGTGCTTCCATATGCAATTCTTTGATTTGTATAACTCATATCTTCTGCCTCCCTCTTATCTGGATAACTCTTCCAGTGCCTGATGATAAGTTTCTTCTGTCAGCATTCCGTTGTGATAACTTACTACGTTTTCTGCAAAACTGACACCTTTTCCCTTGACCGTGTTCGCAACAATGGCTGTAGGCATTCCTTTTATGGTATCCGCCGTATCCAGCGCGGTCAGAATTTCTTCCATGTTATGTCCATCTATCTCAATAACATGCCATCCGAAGCTTATAAGTTTCGCAATGATATCTCCGGAATCAAAACGGTCCACCACCTTGCCATTGGCCTGAAGTCTATTCCTATCCACAATAGCCACAAGGTTATCCGCCTTATAGGCTGCTGCTGCCATAGCAGCTTCCCATATCTGTCCTTCCGCCACTTCGCCGTCTCCTACGAGAACATATGTCTTTCTGTCTATTTTATTCAATTTTTGTCCAAGGGCCATACCAAGACCGATAGACAAGCCCTGTCCGAGAGAACCGGTACCCGCTTCGATACCCGGTGTCTTCTGCACATCAGGATGTCCTTGCAGGTAAGAGCCTATTGCTTTCGTATGTTTTAGATCCTCTACCGGGAAATATCCGGCTTCCGCCAATGCTGCATATTGCAGTATTGCCACATGGCCCTTACTCAATAGAAAACGGTCTCTGTCTTCCATTTTGGGATTCTTCGGATCGTGCTTCATCTTATAGAAATATAACGCAGCCACCAAATCCGCGGCGGAATTCGATCCGCCTATATGTCCTGCCACCCCTATACCAATGCTTACAACAACATCCTCCCGCAGCTTACGGCCCTTTTGTTCAAGCGTCTTAATCAGTTCCTTATCATATGCCATTTCTTCCTCCTCCTGCTCTCACTTATCAACCACAACGACCTTTATCAGATTTCCCGGCGCATGGGCGAGCTGCTCAAAATACTTGGGTGCTTCCTCCAGTAAAACCTCGGCGCTAATTAACGGAGCCACATTTATCTTGCCTTGATTCACAAGCTCTATTACTGTCTTAAATTCCTCGTATCCATATAAGAAAGAACCGTGAACTACCAGCTCTCTCGTTACAATTTCCTGCATATTGATCTCAATCATCGGCTTATTATTTCCAATCCATATAGCTGTTCCGCCAAAACTGAGCGCTGACATAGCCTGCTGCACAGTTGCTGCAGCTCCTACCGCTTCAATAGCAACGTCCACTCCAAGTCCCCCGGTTTCTTCCAATATCCTCGCTTTAAAATCTTCTTTCCCGGGATTGATGGTGATATCCGCTCCCATCTCCCTTGCAATTTGGAGACGGCTGTCACTTAAGTCCGAAACAATTATTTTAGCTGCCTGTTTCATCTTAACGCATGCCAGTGCTAATAAACCGATTGTCCCCATTCCCACTAAGAGAACCGTCTTTCCTTTCAGCTCTTTCGCGTGGGCAACACCTCTATAAGCTACCGCCAGAGGTTCCGCCAGAGAACCAATTCCATAAGGTATCCCATCGTTAATAGGGAAACAACATTTTTCCGGTACACAGATATATTCTGCAAAGGCTCCATCCACATCGAGTACGCCGAATGCACGCTTATTCAGACAAAGGTGTACCTCACCTTTCTCACACATTTCGCATTTTCCGCAGAAATCCACCGGATAGACTGCTACACGTTCTCCACATTTTCGTTCTACTACATTTGTGCCAATCTCCACGATTTCTCCGGCAAATTCATGCCCCATAATCATGGGAGGAAGCCTTCTTCCTGTCAGTCCGAGATATCCATGTACATCACTGCCGCATATGCCACAGGCCTTTACACGAATTTTTACTTCATTCTCCTTCGGCATAACCACCGCTACCTCTTCATAAGCCAAAACATTTGGCTCTTTATAAACAATTGCTTTCATACTTTCGCCTTCTTCCGATTCCCGCATCCTACTGAATAGTTATTTTTTTCCCTGATTAATGGCCCGAATCTTCTCCATTGGAAGCTTCGGTTCTCTGTCATAAGTTAGAAGTCCGTTAATTTCTTGCTCCACATCACATAACTGAGTGTATACAAAGCCTTGAACAAGTGGCGATGTAAGTAAACTATCCACCACTTCTTTATACTTTTCTTCAAATTCCTCATCGCTGTCTGCATTAGCGTATCCCCATCCGCTATCCGAATTTTTCTTATATGCAATGCCTCCGAATTCAGAAACGATAATAGGCTGCCCTTCATAATGATGGCCTTTTGCGAACAATGTCCGGTTCGTAGGCATGTCGTTTAAAATACGATCCAGGGATGCATACCGTCCCCTCAGAACTTCTCCGTCACAATCATAATCATGAATGGTCAAAAGATCCGAATGCGTGTGATTCCATCCATCGTTGGATATTACCATTCTGGTCGTATCTAGCGACTTAGTGAGATAATACATGCTCGATGCATGAGCTTGTTCTTCTTCCCTGCACATAATACTATCCACACCCCATGATTCATTCAGCGGTACCCAGGCAACGATACAGGGATGATTGTAATCCCTCGTCATTGCCTCTATCCATTCCGGTATCATGTTCTCCACATACCTTTCAGAATAAATATAGGCATTGGGGAACTCGGCCCATACTAGAAACCCCAGCTTATCCGCCCAATAAAAATATCGCTCTTCCTCGATCTTTTGATGCTTACGCGCCCCATTGAATCCCATCTCTTTACAGAGCATAATGTCCTTAATGAGTGCTTCATCATCGGGTGCTGTCATAAGAGAATCCCGCCAATAGCCTTGATCCAGCAGCATTTTCTGGTAGCAGGGTCTGTTGTTGAGAAGAAATCTTCCGTTCTCCACGCTCACTTTCCGCATTGCAAAATAAGAGCTGGCCTCATCCTGTAACACTTCTCCCGATTTCAGTGAGAACTTCACATCGAATAAAACGGGATTATCCGGGGTCCATTCGTAGAACTTGTGCTCCCACTCTTTATTTATATTCTGATCCAGTTTAAATTCCCGAACCGTTCTTCCTTTGAAGATACTGACCGTATCACAAACCATTCTTTTCCCGCCATAGGATATCTCTACGTCAAGAAATGCTTCCGCCTTCTTATCCAGCTGAATATCCATACGAATCATCTTACGGTCCACATCAGGTGTCATACGTATTCTTTCCATGTAGATATCATTCACCGGCTCCAGCCATACGGTCTGCCAAATGCCGGTAGTACGTGTATAAAAGATATTTTCCGAGGTTTCCTTCCAAAACTGTTTCCCTCTGGGAAGTTCTAAATTCTCCGAGTCATCCTCTACACGCAAAGTAATGACATTATTCCCTTCTTTCAAATATGGAGTGATCTCGAACGTAAAGGAGACATGCCCTCCCCTGTGAATGCCAACATAGCTTCCATTCACCCACAGTTCGGCCTGATAATCCACTGCCTGAAAATGAAGTAAATATCGCTTACCCGGCGTAAGTTCCTTACTCTCTATTTCTCTTTTGTACCAAACGATATCATGAAAATCCGTAATATGGATTCCCGATCTTTTTGACTGATAAGCGAAAGGAACTTGTATCCTTCTGGAATACGAATGGTTCAAGAACCACTCTTCTTCCTTTCCTTTATCCTCATCATCGAATTCAAACTCCCATTCACCGTTTAAATTCATCCATTCTTCCCTTACCATCTGTGGCCTGGGGTACTCCGGCTTTGGTATGCCCTTATCCATTGGACATTCCTCCTTCCGCTTTATTTTTCAGTATGGAAACGATACATATTCCAAGAAGCTTTCGATACCACTGTACGCATATACCCATCTTCCATAATATCCTCAGATTTATGAACAGGAATTACATTTTCCGGACAAGCCGCTGTATTCGCTGCTTTAAAGTCATAACCTTCCAATGCTACATTCGCGATGCATTTGTCCGCTCTCACACTGCGCAGATCACAGCATACTTCCAGATCTTCCTCCATACTGCGGTTCATAACAAATAATGTTACCGTTTGCTGTTCTCCATCATATACCGCTACCGAATCGAGCATAGGGACATCTGTATACTCCTTACAGTCAAACTTCGGACATTCAAGACCAACTCGAAGTGCCTCTCCCCGTCCATATACAGAGGTATAGTAAAACGGATAATAAATGGTCTGTTTCCAAGCCTTCCCACCCGTTTCCGTCATAATCGGTGCAATAACATTCACGAGCTGTGCCAGACATGCCATTTTCACACGATCGGAGTTCTTAAGTAACGTTATCATCAAATCGCCGACTAAAAGGGCATCCTCAAAGTTATAAATATCTTCCAGTCTGGGCGGTGCCTGAAGCCAGTGTTCGATCTGCTTGTCGCTTTCTTTCGTATGGTACCATACGTTCCATTCATCAAAAGAAAGGTTGATTTTCTTTTTGGAGCGTTTCTTCGCCTTTACATAATCACAGATAGCTACCACTGATTTAATAAAATCATCCATCAGAATGCCGCCTGCCAAATAAGACTCCGTATCGTCGTCAAAATTGCCCCAATAATTATGTAAGGATATGTAATCCACCGCATCGTAGGATTCCGTAAGAACCGTAGCTTCCCACTCTGCAAATGTAGGCATCACCATCTTGGAGCTTCCGCATGCTACCAGCTCGATGTCCGGATCGACCCAACGCATCATTTTTGCTGTTTCATTAGCTAGCCGCCCATATTCATATGCAGTTTTTTGTCCCATCTGCCATGGACCGTCCATTTCATTTCCAAGGCACCATGTTTTTATCTTATATGGATCTTTTCTTCCATGTTCTATTCTCAAATCGCTATAGTAACTTCCACCCTTGTGGTTGCAATACTCCACCAGATTTCTTGCTTCATCCGCTCCACGAGTACCTAGATTAACAGCAAGCATCATCTCGGAATCCACTTCCTTAAGCCAATCATCAAATTCTTGCATTCCTACTTCATTTGTTTCCGTAGTAAACCATGCCAGGTCCAGCCTCTTCGGGCGCTTATCCTTCGGTCCTACGCTGTCTTCCCAGTTGAAACCGGACACGAAGTTACCGCCCGGATAGCGTATAATGGGAACGTTAAGTTCTTTCACAAGCTGTATTACGTCCCGGCGAAAGCCTCTTTCATCGGCTGCGGGATGACCCGGTTCATAGATACCGTTATAAACGGCCCGTCCCAGATGTTCGATGAACGATCCATAGATACGAGAATCGATATCTGATATCTTATTCATTCTGTCTATACTCATATTTGCTTTTTTCATGATTTTCTCCTATCCTTTTATCCCTGTCATGGCAATTCCCTGAATAATCTGCTTCTGGAAGATTAAAAATACAATAATTGCAGGTACCGATGCTATTACACATGCGGTCATCGGCAACGTAAACTCCGATAAATTTGCTCCCTGAAACTGTGGAATACCTACCGGTAATGTCATCATTTTCTCTGAGGTGATGGATAAAAATGGCCAGAGGAAGTTATTCCATGAGTTAGTAAAAGTAAAAATTCCCACCGCTGCCATAGAAGACTTGGATACAGGAAGACAGATATCCCACCATCTTCTAAATTGGTTAGCTCCGTCCAGAACAGCTGCCTCCATCAAGTCATTGGGAATGCCGTCATAACAGCGCTTCATAATTAACACTCCTATCGGAGCCGCAAGACTCGGGCACATCAATCCAATATAGGTATTCAGCAGATTGAGTCCCGCCATTTCCTGATAAAGAGGAATAATGATAGATTCTATCGGAACCATCATACCGGCTGTAATCAAAATAAATGCGAAATTCCTTCCTTTAAATTTCAGCTTTGATATGGCATAAGCCGCCAGAGAGGTCAGAACCAACGTGCCTATCGTCACACATATCGCTATGAGAGCACTGTTCCATATCCAACGGAGAATGGGAGCTTTCTCTGCTACCGTCACGTAGTTTTGAAGAGTAAAAGTTCCCGAAAATACCTTTGATAAAATACTTACCGGAGTTCCATATGATTTCAGTGAAGATACCATCATCCAAATTACTGGGAAAAGCCATACCAATGCTACCGCATATACCACAATATAGAGGACGGCTCTGCCGGGCGTTATCTTATTTTTTATTTTCATTGCATTTACCCCCTATTTGTCCTTTTTACCTAGAATTTTGTTCTGCAGCATTGTGATGGCAAATACTACGATAAAGAATGCAAACGACATCGCAGCCGCACTTCCCATCCTGCGGTTCGTGAATCCAGTTTCATAAATATAGTGTACAATGGTCCTTGTGTGTGTCCCCGGACCTCCTCCTGCCATCAGGTAGGTCTGTCCGAACAGCTTGAAGGATGCAATTGTCTGCAGCATAATAACGAGCGCAATTGTATCTCTCAGCATAGGAATCGTAATCATGAATAGTATCTGTCTTGCATTTGCTCCGTCAATTCTGGACGCTTCATAAATATCGGTAGGGATATCCTGTAAGCCTGCCAGAAACAATATCATATTGAATCCAACGGTCCACCATACCGTAGTAATCAAAACCGCTATCCAAACGAGCCACTTTGTATTCAGCCAGTATAGCTCTCCAACCCCAAGCACTTTCGTAAGCTGCGTTACCAATCCTGTATAAGGCTGGAAAATGAAGACCCAAAGTCCGGTCACTACCGACATGGATAGCACATAAGGAGAAAAAAGACACGCTCTTATAAATGTTGTTCCTTTCAACTTAGAGTTGATAAACATCGCAAAGGTAAAGCCCACAAGCACTATAGCCGGTGTGGATATTAATACGAAGAACAGGGTGTTAAACATCGCCTGCCAGAATCCTTTATCGCCAAACATCTTTATATAGTTCTCTATACCGACGAAGCTTGTCTTGCCTCCTAAGGTCGCATCATACAAACTCAGATTCATACCTTTCAGTATCGGATAGAGCAAGAACCCTAAAAAGAAAAATAAAAATGGCAAAACAAAACACCATGCGATCAGATTCTCTTTTTTTTCTGAAGTGTTCATACAATGCCTCCTACTTAACAAAACTTATTTTTGCCTTTTTATTAAGCTGCTGCAGTAATTCCTCACCACAGCAGCTTTTCCATAGTTACTTATTATAAGAATTCAATATTTCCTGGAACTGTGTCTGCATGTTGTTCATCGTTGTATCTACGTCCTGCTCACCTGCAATCATAGTTGCCAATTCACGATAAGTCATCTCGGTAAGTCCTGCTACTCCACAAACCTGAGGATAGAATTTTGCATAATTTGCAGAAGCTGCATAGTTCTCTCTGAATGGAAGAGCCTTGAATTCTTCCGATTCCATTACAGATACTTTACTCGGGATATGGCCGGACTGTGCCCATTTTCCTGTATTATCGGTAAGCCATTTCATGAATTCCATACCGGATGTTTTCTGTGCGTCCGTTGTATTAGCACTTTTTGGCATTACTAATGTATGGGAGTCTGCGTATACAGAATCCGTAGTTCCAAGCTGAGGGAAAGCCATGGAAACGAAGTTCAAGCCTTCTGTTCCTGTGAAAGTAGGGATTGCCCAGTCTCCGTTTATTGTAGCTACCGCAACATTACCTGTGAAAAGCTCCGCTCCGTTTTTCTGGTTCTTAGGCCAGATTTCACTATCCACCATCTTCATCATGATTTCTAATGCTTTTCTGTTCGCATCGCTGTCCAAGGTCGCTGTCTTGCCTTCCGCATCGCATACGTCACCACCGAACTGTGTCAAAAGTGTATACCATACATACATAGGGAGACCATTCATAGATGTTCCGGATAACGGCATCTTACCGCTTTCCTCTTTTATCTTATTAAAATACTCGAAGAATGCTTCTTCACCTGCCGGTACCTTTACTGTTCCATCAGCTTCTAACAAGCCCATGCTTTCGAACTCATCAACATTGAAGTGCATAAGCAGCAAGTGTGTGTCGATAGGCATGCAATAGTAAGATCCATCCACCTGCGATGCCTGCTGTAATCTTTCTGTGAAGTCAGACCATTGAACATCTGCTGCTGATCCAAGATCATTCAGCGGCTCGAGAAGCTCGTCTACCACGTATTCTTTAATTCTGGTGATATGGTTAATTGCAACCGTTGGTGCTGAATCAGATGTCATCGCTGCCAAAAGCTTTGTATAATACTCTTCCGATTTGATGATCATGAACTCTACTTCCGTAGTTTCACTTTGTGCATTGAATTCATCTACAAGAGATGTCATAATATCGCCGTCACCGCCGGAAAATGGTGCCCAGAAAGTAATCTTTGTTTTTTCACCTGAAGCAGTTTCCTGGGTCCCTGATGCCTCACTTTCGGATGTCGGTGCAGCTTCCTTTTCTGTTGTTTCTGTTCCGCTCTGTGCAGGTGTCTGACTGCTTCCTCCGCAGGCAGCTAATGAAAATACCATACATCCGGCCATAACTGCCGCTACTGCTTTTTTTAATAATTTCTTTTTCACTTCGTTTCCTCCTCCTTGGATTCTGTTTTTGTTTTTTGCATCCCCATCAATACTATAAAAGACCTGTACAAGACAGGTCTCTTACTGATTCTTTCTGAAGAACTGTCGTATTTGATAACATTAGAATAACATCACTCAAATATTCTGTAAATTTGACAGTTCTAAGAAAGGTGTCTTAACTTAAACTAAATTACGAACGTACTCACCGGGGCTCGTTCCGGTATATTTCTTAAATACCTTGGTAAAATACTTCACATCCGGGAAGCCGCTTTCTTCTGCAACCTCATATATTTTCAGTTTTCCTTCCTGCAAAAGCCTTTTAGCTACATCAATGCGTATCTGCGCCCGATATGTAGTATATTTTATACCAAGCTCCTTCATAAACAGAGAACTTAAATACTCCGGCGTTACATTCATTCTCTGTGCCATATCTTCTAACTGAAGTTCATTTTGATATTCCTTTTCCAGTATTTGCAACACCTTATTGATAATGGGATGGTTCCCAGACTTAAGTTTTTTCGAATATTGTTCATATTGGAGCATAACATTCATGATAATTCGAGGATAGTTCTCAAGGAATAATATGTCCTTAACCCACTCCAAAATATTCAGACTGCTTATATTTTCATATAATCCGTAGCTCGCTTTTCGAATCGCATACAGAATCGCCGCAGTCATACATATCAACGCTTCCCTCAAATCCCCATATGCATAAGTCTTCTTTCTTAAGTATTCGAGAAACGCAGTTAGATGATTCTCTATTTCCTGAATCTTTCCTTCATTAATGCAGGCAATAATATCACGCTCCAAATCAGAAGGATAAGAAAACTTCTGCGTAGTTACTTCCTTTATCTTGTCTTCAGTTATGACTGCCGGATTCACAATGGTTAAATTCCAATTGCTCATATCCTGCATCCTCTCCCTGCACTCTTGAATCTCTCGCACATCCTGAAAATAACTTCCTACAAATACCATATAAGGGTTAATATGCTGCCTGCACTTTCTCACCATCTCATCTAAAATGGGAAGGGCCTCCCGCTCCAGCTCCTGGATTAAAATATAATTCTCCTTATTCCCATTCTCTTTGCATGACCAAATGTGCAATGATGGCATTACTCCCCTTATTTCTTGCAAAACAGCTTCCATATCAGATTGTACAATTCTATTCTCACCACGCAGCAAAAGCAGATAATTTAAGTTCTTCCCTTCCAGCCGTTTTCTTAATTCCTGTTCAAATTTAGACTCTGCAAATCCTGACATGAACAGGGCACGCTCCAGAATAACATCGCCATCCATAGTAGAAGTCTGTATTTTCAAAGCTTCTTCTTCAATCGCATTTTTTACCTTTTTCAAGGATTCTTCCAACAGTTCCTTCGTGATCGGCTTTAGCAGGTAATCCATACTTCCAAGTGTGATCGCTTCTCTGGCATATTGGAATTCCGCATAACCGCTAAGTATTATATACCGACTTTGAACTTTCGAAGAATTGAGCTCCTTAATCATTTCTAAGCCACTCATACCACCCATCCGTATGTCGGTAATAATAATATCCGGATTCATTTCCCGGGCGAGTTCGATTCCCTTCTCCCCACTGCGTGCCATTCCGACTACCTCATAGTCTCCCGGAATCTCCATTATCAGTCCGGCAACACCATGTAATGTTTTAAGTTCATCCTCCACAATTAATATTTTCATTTTTTCTTCCTTTATTTTTCGCTACAGCGTTTAGGGATTATCGCTTTGATAATTGTTCCATTTCCAGATTCACTTTCTACCTTCACTTCATAATCCATACCATAGTATAAATCTAACCTGGCGAGCACGTTCAATACACCGATGGAATTCCCCGGATTCTTTCTTTCCACAAAAATCAGACGCTTCTGCTCTTCCGTCATACCTTGTCCGTTATCGCTCACTGTGAAGTAGAGATGCTTCTCGTCCTCTTCCCCTATCTGTATTTTAATCAGACCTCCATAATCCACATCCGCAACACCATGGAAGACAGCATTCTCAATAAATGGCTGAAAAATCATCTTGTGAATCGAGCAGCTCTTCACTGTATTATGGCATTCTATTACATATTCAAAATTGTCCATAAACCTCACCTTTTGAAGGTACAGGTATTGTTCCAGATAAATAAGTTCCTCCTCGATGGATACTATTTTATTGCTTTTTTGGATTTGATATCTGAGTATCTGTGCAAATTTCCCCAGCATGCCACTAATTTCCTTCTGGTCATTCTCAATGGCCAGCCAGTTGATAGAATCCAAAGTATTATAAATAAAGTGAGGGTTTATTTGAGCCTCTAATGCCCGTAACTCAGCCTCTTTCTCGCGCTGCCCTGATTCTCTGATCGTTTCCATCTGATTATTAACCGTCTCCATCATAATATTAAAATGGCTTGCAATCAGGCTAATCTCGTTCTTCTCCCCCTGGCGTATCCCTACCTTGGCATTCAGCTTGCCTCCCTGTACCTTATTCATAGCTACCACAATATCAGAAATATATTTAGACATTTTCTTCGATACATACAAGATAAGAAAAAGGACGATAACTGCTAAAGTTACAGAAAACAAAAAAACAATGCGCTGTATCTCGTACAGACGGCTGTAAACATAGTCTTCATCCAACACACTGATCATCTTCCAGCCAGTAGAAGTAACCGTCTCTTTTAATATCATATTAGAATTATCCAGGTCATTTAATCCTCTTTCCTCGATATATTCCTGAAGGCTTTTCCCCAGCATCTTTTTGTTATAATGAGAGATAATCCTTCCTTCTTCATCCACCAGCATAATATAATTGGCATTTCTATCATCGTTAATCTGTGCATTTTCACAAATATCCGATAGAACACTTTCCTCAATACTGACAATTCCTATCCCCACCTGACGATTGGCATACCATTCTACCACCTGCTTCCCATAGGAAAAAACATAGTATTCCCTCGTCCCTTTTCGATCCAAATATGCGGTAGGCACCCATTTCCCTCTAAGCCCTTGGTTCTCTTCAAATATTCCACTCTCGAAATAATTTCGATGCAGCTCAGATATCTTCGGGTTCAAAAGCTCCAATTCCTGTCTGTCATAGCCGTATTGCAGCCCAGACTCTGTCTGAATCGTCATGCTTCGTATTTCCGAGCGGTAGGTCATAAAATCCTTCATATAGCTATCCAGATTGGTCTTTACCTTCCACTCATTATCAGCGTCCATAGTGTTCAGTGCATTTACTGCCAGCACAAAATCCGTATTACGGAAAAGTTCATCTATCGCATTTTTGTAGCCGCTCAAGGATGCCTCCAGATTCAGTGTCGTCTGCTTCAGCGCATTTTGATAAGATTCCTCTATCCTCTCCTTCATAAACTGTTTCATATAGAAACTGCTGATTCCCTGTACAATTATGAGCTGAAAGAGAAATACGCTGAGAAAAACGAGGGTCAGCTGCCTGGCAAAGGTCTGTCTTCTCCACATCCGTAATAGTTTTTTCATAAGATATCCTCATCACCATTCTGCCACAGAGCCATCCTCATGCCTCCATAATGGATTTTTCCAATTATGTGGGTTTGCATTTTCCTCCAATACCAGCTCCCTATTCACTTCCACACCAAGCCCCGGCCTTACCGGAAGCTTTACATATCCATCTTCAAATAGGAAATCCTTCTTATTCATAATGTAATCCAACACACTTTTATCCTTATTATAGTGAATTCCTATACTCTGCTCCTGAATCACCGCATTATAGCAAGTAGCATCAACCTGCAGGCATGCACTGAGAGCGATAGGACCAAGGGGACAATGAGGTGCCAATGCAATGTCATAAGCCTCCGCCATGGATGCTATTTTTTTCACCTCTGTAATCCCTCCTGCATGAGATAGGTCAGGCTGAATAATATCAATTCCCCCTTTTTCGAACAATCGCTTATAATCCCACCTGGAATACAGCCGTTCTCCGGTGGCAATCGGTATATTACAAGAAGCTGCAATTTCAGCAAAGTTCTCCATGTTTTCACAAAGAACAGGTTCCTCTATAAACATAGGATCGAACTGCTCCAATTTCTTAGCCAGGATTTTAGCCATAGGTTTATGGACGCGACCATGGAAATCAATAGCAATTCCAAAGTGCTTTCCGCAACTTTGACGGATAGCGTCCACACGCTCCAAAACTGCATCTATCTTATCGTAAGAATCGATAAACTGCAGTTCCTCAGTGGCATTCATTTTGATGGCTGTAAATCCTTCTTCCTTTTTCGCAAGGGCTGCTGCTCCCACATCAGAAGGCCGGTCTCCGCCTATCCAAGAGTACACGCGCATCTTATTTCTTAAAGCCCCTCCCATCAGTTCATATACAGGAACGCCGAACCGCTTCCCTTTTATATCCCAAAGAGCTTGATCGATTCCGGCTATTGCGCTCATCATAATTCCACCGCCCCGGTAGAAGCCAGCCCGGTATAATATCGTCCAAATGTCTTCGATATTCCCTGGATCAGCACCTATAAGATAATCTTCCATCTCATGGACACATGCCAAAACAGTTCGTGCATGTCCTTCCAAAACAGCTTCTCCCCATCCGGTAATCCCTTCATCCGTCAATATCTCCACAAACCCCCATCTGGGACGTACTAAATATGTGTTCACCTTAATTATTTTCATTATATCAATCCTTCCTTTCCCATCGCTTGCAACAAAATCATCGTTCTTATATGCGAACGACATTCTTATTTACGAATATCATTTTTGGCTTCACTTTATCATGGGTTAATAATTAGAGCAAGTAAAAAATGAGATGTTAAATTTGTACAATTTTACCGAAAAAGGTAATCGCCAAGTACCAGGATGAACAAAAAACAGCCAACTTTCTACTATACCAGAAAGTTGGCCGTCCGCAATTAACAGCATATTCCTTCATTCTATTCAATTATCATTTACTTTATCCTTAATGATTTCAATCAACGCTTTGAATCCCCTCGTTTGAAACTTATTTTTATGAAATACAATGTGATTTACATTGATTAATTCCAAATCATTCACTTTGATCTCAAAGATTTCATTACTATCGATTTCTTTCTCTACCAGTATTCTAGGCAATATACTTATCCCCAGATTTTGTTTTACTGCATAGATGAGAGCCTGTGAATTTATGCTTGTCCATTCCGGATTCACTCTTAAATTATGTAACAATAACGCACTATCAAAAACATCACGGATTGCACTGCCTTCTTCTCTAAGTAATAGTCTTTCTCTTATTAATTCATCAATTCCTATAGGTTCTTCTGAAGCCAATTTATGCTTAGGAGAACCTATTATTGCCAGTTTATAGGATGAAAATGGAATCTTTATTAATTCTTCATTGTAAATAGCCCCTTCGATTAAACCCAAGTCAATCTCATTATTATATAACATCTCTTCGATTTTTCTGGCATTCCCGACTATAACCTTTGTCGGGGTATTATTATAGATCTTCTCAAAGTCTACTATGACTTCAGGCAAGATAAAATTCGCTATCGTTATACTTGACCCAATCTTAATAGTTGCGTTATCTTCCAATTCTTTTATGTTTTGTTCTAAATCATCATACTGATTTAATAATTTTATCGCTTTTTCCAAGAACAATTTACCTGTTTCATTTAAATAAATCCTTCTGGAAATTCTATCGAATAAATTAACACCCAGGTGGTTTTCTAATTCGTTAATCGCATTAGAAACTGCCGGTTGTGTCATAAACAACTTTTCTGCTGCTTTTGTAATGCTTTCTTCCTCACATACTATCTTAAAAATACGTAAATGCCTTATTTTCATATTCAATTCCTCATTCATTATCATTTAATTATATATTATATAAAATTATACTATTATACCTATACTAAATCCAGGTGTATAATAGACGACATTGAGGATTAATCTATTGAAAGGCTCACTATTATGAATATACAAAAAATAAAGCTATATCTTTCACTTTTTCGAATTACATTTTCTATCAGCGCTTTTACCTTTGGAGGGGGATATATCGTTATTCCTATGATGCGTAAATATTTCGTTAACGGCCTGAGGGTAATTAGTGAACAAGAATTATTAGATATGGCGGCAATCGCACAATCAACTCCGGGCGCTATTGCAGTCAATCTTGCGGTATTAGTAGGTTACCGCATTTCCGGAATAGCGGGGGCTATTATCGCTTGTATCGGAACAGTCTTACCCCCTTTGATTATATTATCAATTATATCCTTTTTTTATAAAGCTTTTAGAGATAACAAGATAATCTCTGCCATTTTGAAGGGTATGGAAGCCGGAGTTGCCGCTATCATTGTAGATTTGGTCATTGATATGGGGCAAGGAATTGTGAAAGAAAAAAACTTGCTGTTAACCATGATGGCTCCTGCTGCATTCTTAGCCAGTTTTGTTTTTAATATCAATATATTGATCATTATTATTTCATGCTCTATTTTGTGTTTTGTGCAGGTTTATATAAGAAGTAAAAAAGGGGGCATCCGAAATGAATAAAATTATTTTTGCATTATTTATCAGTTTTTTACAAATTGGCACATTCAGTATCGGTGGAGGATATGCGATCATACCGTTAATTCAGGATCAAGTAGTAAATCACCATGGTTGGCTTACACCCCAGGAATATACCGATATTATCACAATCTCTCAAATGACCCCCGGCCCTCTGGTCGTTAATACTGCATCTTTTGTAGGAATACGTATCGCCGGCATTCCCGGAGCTATTGTGGCAACTTTGGGAAGTATTGTGTCTGGATCTATTATTTCTATTCTTTTATATAACTTTTTCAAGAAGTATAAGAAGCTAGACAGCATTTCCAATGTATTAAGAGGATTGCGTTCCAGCTCCGTCGGGCTTATCGCATCTGCTGCCTCTACCATTATTTTAATCGCATTTCTCGGAACTTCATCGCTTAATATTAGAAGCTTTAACATAAACATTACTGCGATTATTTTATTTATTGTATCCTTATTTTTGTTAAGAAAATACAAGCCAAATCCTATCCTGATTATGGTTCTGACAGGTATTATCGGCTTGTTTGCTTATTACTGATTTTTGTGACTTTTCAGAAAACTTTCATAGGAAATTAGTTCCTCCTTTGAATCCGATATTCCCTCAAATGTAATTACAAATTACCCGGATATACCATTAAGCCATGTTTGACGCAATAAACATATAATTTTCCGCCGGCACTGATTGGAATTCTGCAAGTCGGGCTTTGTTCCGGATATAAACGATTTAAAAATACCCTGTCGCTTTTAACACATGCAACAAAAGAAAGATAATGTTCTTTATTCATAGGATGATCGAAAGTAATAAAGTAATCGGTATCTATTTCCTCTATTGTGATCCGGGGTTCAATGGATATCTCCTCAGGTAAGATATATTCTAATTTTCTTCCGCAGCAGGAGATAGAGGCACTTCCCGTACTAACCAGAATATTCCCACAAGAGGGACAGACATAAAAACGTACTTTATCAATATTACCACTATCCGGTTTATTGGATGTAATTTCACCCTCCATCATCTGCTCCATATCAACGCCCAAAATAGCAGATAGTTCCGGCCATAAGGATATATCCGGACACCCTAAACCGCATTCCCATTTCGAAACAGTTTTATTTTGGATTCCTAACTCCTCCGCAATATCCTTTTGTGTAAGATTTCTTTCTTTTCTTAATCTGGCAATTAACCTGCCTATTTTCACACAATCCATGCTCGCGTCTCCATCTTTTTATGATTGAGGATACTACCTTTCTGCCGCTTCTAAGCCTGATCGCCTTTCTGACTTCTCCAAATACATCAGTTGATCCGCCGTATGCAGAAGAGTATCGAGGTCATCTCCATCTTCCGGGAATATTGCATAGCCAATGCTGGGCAATATCTTAATCGGATATCCCGGGATATTAAACTCATCTTCAAAACGGCTCTTCAGCTGCTCCTTAGCACGCAAGAGACTCTCAACATCCCTGACTTCCGGCAATACCAAGAGAAACTCATCGCCGCCCAGCCGAAAAGCCATCCCGTTTTTCCCGGTACTCGCTTTTAATATACGTGCCGTTTCCACAAGTACCATATCTCCTACATTATGTCCGTAAGTGTCATTAATCTTCTTGAAATAGTCTAAATCCATCAACATAATTCCCACCTGAGACTCTTTGCGTTTCACTGCCGCAAGAGCAATGGCCTGATACTTATTGAGAAAATGCCGGTTAAACAAGCCGGTCAAAGAATCATGAGTTGACATCGCAACGATCCTATCGTTAGATTTAATATATTTATAAACCAAAAGACCCATAGCGGTAGCGAAACAAAAGGAAAAGACAAAAAGCAGTATGAACAACAAAATGTTGTCCATCCAGCCATTCGATGAACTAACCGTAATATTCCAATTGATAAAATCGGGGTCTACCGCAAATTTCAGCTCAGAATTCTTATCCGAATCTATAGAATGAAAAAATGGAACCAATTTATTCTCTTGATTGTAGATTTCAATAGCTAATCCGGACTCTTCCGCGTAGGACGCAATCTCGTCCAATATCTTATCACTCTCCAGAACAATGGCTATTTGTCCCCAGTATCCCGTATCTTCCATAATAATCGGAGTTCTGACGATGAAACCGAGCCCACCTTGTACCAGATTCACAGGCCCCTGCAAAACAGGCTGCAATTCCTGCTTTACTTTCAGCACAAGCTCCTGCTGCTCTTTTACCTTGGCCAAATCCACCCCGACTGCCGCAGCATTAGTCTCCTCCGGATAATTCCATATAATGGTCGTATTTTTGAGGACTCCCACATTACGAATATAATCCGAGTTTGTCGAAAGAAGCTTGTCCATATAACGATAGGAGACCTCTGCATCCAAGTTAGGATTTAATTTAATATACGCCTCGTATCCTTGAAGCAGCGTGACATTGGAGTAAATCAGCCGTTGGACTCTGCTTTCAAATACCATATATCGGTCGGTCGTTTCCAAAATCTCTCTCTGCCTAATGCTGTTGTGCAGCATTAGGATAAAGGAAAGACAGACAGAGAATAGAGTGATAGCGGCCGCCAACGCAATGAGCAGTGGTTTTGTTTTTTTAGGGAGGGCTTCATTTTTTCTCATATTGATTTCATAAGTCCTTTTTATCGTATCTTGTGTGAATTAACCGTAAAATAAACATATTTGTGATATTATATCAAAGCTGTTCTTTTAATACAAGGCGTTTCACCATCAAGGACCAGCCCTATTTACTCTTTTTTATAAGAATTTAACTTGATTTCTACCGCCATATTTTGCCTGATATAAAGCTTTGTCAGCAATATTGAATAAATCTTTATAGGAAGAATTGAGCTCCGGAATCATAAAGGTACACCCTATGCTTACCGTAACATAATTACTTACCGGGGATTTCTCATGCGGTATCTTGAGATCCTCTATCTTCTGCCGCAGCATGTTGGCAGTCTTTATCGCATTTTCTTTGTCCGCACCGGCTAAAAGCACAATGAACTCCTCCCCGCCGTAACGAGCCAACATGCCGTTAGAATGGGATAAAGAGCTTTTGAGGGTGCGTCCGACTTTAACAAGGCACTTATCTCCTTCCATATGTCCATAGAAATCATTGAATCTTTTAAAATAATCGATATCCAGAAGCACTAAAGCTATGGGACTTTGTTCTCTTAGGCATCGGTACCATTCGCTTTCTATCATTTGATTATATTTTCGCCTGTTCCATATCCCTGTCAAAGAATCTTTAAAGGAAAGTCTCTGTAAAATTTTATTTTTTCTTTCTAGTTCAAGATTCTGGTATTCTATTTTTTGATTAGACTCGGCTAGATCTTTAGTCCGCTGAAATACCAACTCATCCAAATGGGTATTCATCTCAGTCAGCTTTGCGGTCATCACCTCTTCTTGCTCCAAGGCATCGGCAAATCGCTTTGCCAACAGCAAAGAATTGGCACAGGCAAAAATGAGTTGCCCCAAAGGAGTAAGGTTACCGGTTCTGACCAAAGTCCTTAGAAATATAGCCTCATTATCATACATCCATGGGCTGAAAAAAATAATATCATTTATACTGCTCAACAGTAGGGCTACCGCACCTAAAATAATAAACCAGCTATCCTTTTCCCTGTGTGCGGATATTTTGATAAGAGCGCTTACTATATAAAGAACTATACCAATACTCCATATCTGATATAAAATATTACTAACCGTAAAAACCCGAGCAGGGGTAAAAAGAACGATTAATGTAAAAATTCCCCCCATTATTTGGGCTGCTTTAATCATTCGTATATGGAAGTATTGGGGAAAAATCGACATAAGAAACATCAAGACAAGGAGGGTTCCTAAATAATAAGTCAACGTCAATATTTTATGGGCGATTTCCCAGCTAAATTCAGGGAATAAATAGGTAAAAAAACATTCCCCTCCAAACATAATCCTTATCCCGATTAAAACACAAAATAATCCGAAATACAGCGGAGAGCAATCCTTTTTTCTCCTAAAGAAAAATAAAGTGAGGTGATATGTTCCAATGCACATCAGACTCCCAAATAAAATAAATTCCATGGCTATACTTTTAAGTTTCAGCGCAAGAATCTGCTCTTCACTGCCAATCTTTATACTTTCCAGTATACCGCCGCTTCTATGATAAAAATTAGAGATCTGAATTACAATTTCATTTTCTCCCTGTTGCCCTTCAAAAAAAGAAACATGGGTCAAATACTGCGGTTTCATCGTATCTCCGGATTTACCTATTGTTCCTGCCGAGGATATTAATTCTCCATTGATCCAAAGCTTATAGGCTGTACGCAGCCTTGGAATCTTTAAAGCTAATCTCTTATCATTCTCAGTTATAAAGGTTAGCCGGTAGGTCGCATAACCGTCTCCCGAATAAGCACTTTTGTTGGATTCATATTTATTCCATGAACTGGGAATATTAACATACTCGGTTACCGGAGCCGCCTTTAATTCGCTCGGACTTAGAAACTGATTCCAATAAAGTTCCCACTCACCGTCTAAAGAAACCACCTCACTTTCAAATTCCACTTGTGTTAAATCCAGAAATCCTGCCTCGGCTCTCGGATGGAGTTCGAAACTCCGTCCACTCCTTAGAAAAAGGATGAGAAGTATGCTTATCGTTAAGATGACAATAAGTCGTTTTAAAGCCCACCACAATCGTCCTGCTTTCGTTACTTCTTCCTTTATGATTCTATTAATATGGTTCACATGACTTCCCTCCTCGTAGAATATATCCGTATCTTTTTGCTGTCATCCGGATAAACTGTATGCAATAAAAGCGTACCACTATTTCTAATGATACACTTTCGCCCTTTTCACTATTCTAATTTTTTCACAATATTTTTACTAATTATAACATAGCAATCCATATTTTTCGATGCCTATTTTGAGAAAGATAAATGCTGCCTGCGTTCCGGCAGACAGCATTTCTATAATCACATTATTTCTTTTTGACGGGATAGCATACCTCTGTGACATATTCATCGGGGTTTTGTGTTTGAGCAGGGCTGACATGATAAATACAGAACATCGCTCCGTCAAACTTATAATCATTGTCGTTCACCCAATTTGCTACTGCATGGTTTACTGCGGTGAGCTGCTCATAACTACCCTTATAAGTCGCCGAAGCGATCTCCACAGCAGGCATAGTTTTAAATACAACATTTTCAGTATTTTGGTAAGTCCCTTTTACAATACCTTGGATTTCCACATCCACATCATTCTCCTTGTATCCCTCATCATGGAAAATGGCAAGGCTGTAGCAATTATCGGCAGGCTGCAATTTCAGGGAAGCAGTTTCGGTCATCATAATATTCCATAACATCCCCTCTTGATCATAGGAAGGAATAACTTTTCGTACACTGGCGACATAACGCTCCGGTAAAGTTTTTAATGTTACATTGTAAGTCATGGCAGTTTCGTCCTTTCTCAGCCGTTTGATGGCTGTATCAAGGAGAAGTAGACGGCGTCTGGCTTCCTCTGCATCTGCCTGTACTTCCGCTTGCTTCACAGTCAAAAATTCAGACAATGCTTGTGGGTCTTCATAGTTTTTGAGAATTTCACCAATAGCAGAAAGGCCAAACCCCATATCCTTTAAGGACGCAATCCGGCTGGCTACCGGAAGCTGATCCTCTGCATAGTAGCGGTAACCTGTGAAGTTATCAATTGTTTTGGGCATAAGCAGACCTAGTTCATCGTAGTGCCGCAGCATCCGTATACTAATCCTTGATAGTTTTGAAAAATCACCTATTTTCAGCATTTTTTATTCCTCACATATATGTGGTTATTGAGCTCATCTTTATTTTAGAGTATACCATAGTGTGAGAGTCAATAGGTTTTTTCATAGAATGCTTCCTTACGAGAACCATATTTTTGAAAACCACAAGTGACTACTTCAAAATTGCAATGAATTTCATTCCAAATATGGCTTTGCGAATCTTTTTTCATAAGCGCTATTTTTCTTAAGGTTGAAGTCCCAATAGTAGTTTGTCAAACCGGTTAATGAAACGATAGAATATATTAATTGAGCTCCTTTTGATAAATATTCATCTTTCTCATACTCTTTTTTCAAAGTCAAGTCCATCATTCCCTTAGCGGCATAGGTTCTTCCTATCGATTCCAATTGGTCAAAGAGCTTTTGATTCGCTTTTTCCGGTTTCATTCGAATACCTTCTATACCGCCTTTTATAATGGTTCCATCGAAGGATACTCCCAGCCTTTTTGTAATTAATTCGAGATAAGGCCGTAAATAATACGACTGACTCGTCTCCGGAAAGCCGGATTGAACCATAAATGCCATATGTATCTCTTTATTGTTTATTGGTTTTAATTGTTCCAAAAACTTCATTACGGAACCCGGCATAGCATGGACATAAAGGGGGAAAACGAACAAATTATTCTCAACCGAACCGAAGCTTTCCGCCCAGGCTTTATGTTCTTTTACATTTATCAAGTTCCTTATTTCTATATCTTCTATTCCCTGTGCGTTCATTCCCTTAATTATCTTTTCGATAATCAGCTTGCTGTTAGAGCTGTTACCTCTTGGGGAACCATTATAAATTACCCATTTACCTCTTACCTTTCTCTCAGCGACTTCTTTCGCAAGAACTTCATCCATCGGCTTTTCGGTTTCTGAATTAATAAAACGTACATTTTCATTTTCATACAAGAGTTCTTTACAGGGATTATGAAAATGATACGCAGTTCGAACAAGATAATCTTTAATGACCTTTATTTCATCGGTACTCAACTCATGCTTTTCAAAATAGAAATTGATAACGGGATATTTATCATATCTTTTCAAGTGGCCGCATTCACCATTTCTTATTTTAATATAGGGCAAATAATGTTGTATCAATCTATCCAGAAACGTTTTCCCCTTACCATCGATAAAGCCATTTGCCGTATGAAAAAGAAGAACCACTTCATCACTACTGATATAATCCATGTTTAGCTTATAAGTCTCATCATTCAAAGCACATTTGCCGGGAGTCTTCCACCAACAGCTCCAGCAGCCTATACAGTCCTTCAGTTCAGTTTCCATAGGATTATAGATGATTACCTCTGTTTTTTCATTCTTTTTCTTGTAATTATCCTCTATTGCTCCTGCTAGCGATTCGTCCGCCGTCTTTGGCCTTAAATCAAAAATGGTTATCTTCATTCTTCCTCAAGCTCCTTAATCATTATCTTTTTCATTTTCTTCCTTTTTAATAACTCACCATACTTTTCTTGTCAATATATAGACATCATATATCATTGTAAAATCACGTATCAATACAGATAGCAGCCTGACATAGCGATGTATTAAAATTCAAAGCATGTAGGCACAATGGCACTCTTTTAAAGAACCATGAATACACTGTATTATATTATTCTCGTGTTTTGCGCGCTATGGAGGCATAAATGTATAGCAATAATGAATACTTTCCATCCGAGAAAGGAAATACCCAACCTACGCCAAACAGACAAAACGAACAAATGAATCACAAGCAACCTCAAGCGCCTTGTTCCGGTGCTTATAAGAACAATAAACCACTGACCGCCCAAGCTGCCTGTCCCAACGCAGTATCTTCCAAAACAGGAAACACAGATATATATCATTCCCAGACGGTGGGGGTGCGGGGACCTGTGCTTGTTCAGGATACCGCTCTGCATGAGACCTTGGAAACCTTTGTATTCTCCACTACACTGCCAAGACGTCTTCATACAAAAGGCTATGGTGCTTTCGGATATTTTTATACCACTCATTCAATGAGAGAATATACAGAAGCCAAATTTCTACAAACGCCCAATCAGCGGGTGCCGGTAGCAGTGCGTTTCTCTCTCGCTGCGGGCAATGAGGGAACACCGGATACCTTAAGAAATGTGCGCGGATTCAGTACCAGATTTTATACTGATGATGGATTCTTTGATCTGCTCTGTAATCATCTCCCTGTCTTTTTTATACGGGATGCTATTAACGTACCTGATGTAATCAGCCATCTTTCTCCCTCACCCGTGAATAATCTTCCTGACCCGGAGAGGCTTTGGAGCCTGTTTGCCAAGTATCCCGAAGCAACAAATATGATGATGTGGTTTTTCTCTGATTTGGGAACAGTAAAGAGTCTTCGCCATATCAAGGGCTATGGTGTGAGTACCTATGTCTGGAAAAATGCACAGGGTGTCCGCCGCTATGTAAAATACCACTGGTTCCCTATGGCAGGGGCAGAGCACATCGACCAGCAGGAGGCTCAATGGCTGGCATGCCAAGACCCTAATATCTCCGGCCGCGATCTATATGACTATATCGCAAAAGGAAAGTCGGTGGAATACGAACTGTGTGTACAGCTTATGGATCCTGAAGATGCAAAGATACTTCCCTTTGACCCTTTGGATGATACCAAGGTATGGGATGAAACGCAGTATCCTCTTTTACCCGTTGGACGAATGGTTCTAAACCGCAATCCGGACAATTATGCCGAGCAGGTCGAAAAATTGGCTCTTAATCCGGCAAATCTACTTCCCGGGTTGGAATTCTCAGATGACAAAATATTACAGGGACGTACATTTATTTATTCGGATGCACAGCGTCATAGGCTGGGGCCTGATTATCGTAATATCCCTGTTAACAAACAACCGAACTGGTCTCCTGCATCTATGGTATCCAGCGGAAACGGCAGATATGTGGGCGGTGAAATTATGCGTTCCGGAATCCCTGATCCTGATAATTTTACACAAGCGACCCAAAGATATGAATCCTTCTCCGCCAAAGAAAAAAATAACTTAGCGAGCAATATCGCATCGGGGCTAGTGGATGCCCTACCCAATACACAGCGCGTTGTCTTATACCATTTAGAGCAAGTCTCCCCTGTTCTTGCTGATAAAGTCAGAAATCAAATGCGTATGTACTCCGGTAATAAGCCTTGCTAACGTTTATTGTACTTCGCTATCACTGACATAGAAGCAGTATTCAAGCCAATTCTATAAAACGGTAAAAATACCGAATCTCAGGCGAAAACATGAAGGGAGTCATGCAAACAAGCACGAATCCTTTCATGCTTTCGCCTTTTGGTAAATATATCTTATTAAGATTATTTTTTGCAAACTACTTTATTAAATCTAACTTCATAATAATTTCACCTTCTTCAATTTCCCCGGTTTCTCTAAACCCTACACTTTCGTATAAATGTTTCCCTACATTGTTGCCGGGAGCATAATCCAGAGACACATAGTCGAACTTTCCCGTTTCTTTGATTCTATTAACCGCATATTCCAAAGCTTTTCTACCATACCCCTTGCCCTGCTGATCATTTGCTATCATAAATCGCCATATACCGCATTCACGTTCTTCTTCATCCCAATCCAGCATCATAAAACCTATTATCTCTTCATCCTTATAGATGGCATACGGTTTTGCTTCTTCCGGATAAAGCCATGCTTGTGCTAATGAATACACATTTGAGGCCACATATTTACTTTGCTCCCCTTCTAATTTCATCCCTACGACTGCTCTAAAGTTATCTTCATTTATCTCTTTCAATGACACCATGTTTTATTTTCTCCATCTGTTCGCTATCTTTCATACTAAAAACAATTCATTCAATCGCAATTTATCTTTCCCCCATCTAACCGGCAAGCCGCACCGGTAGAAGGCGGATTCTCTTGTGGCTTGGCGATATCACGGATAGCTTGGATAATTTGTTCCAGTGGCTGCGCACCACTAATTCGATATTTTCCATCTATGATAAGGCATGGCACACCACTGATACCATATTGTTCTGCAAGGAGCAAGTCCTTCTCCACCGCTTCTTTTGTATTATCATTGTTGTAATGCTCTTCCCATTTCACAAAGTCTATGCCACTTTGCCTGATGCACTCATTAATGACATTCAAATCCTCAATGTTGCGGCTGTATACGAACAAAGCATTTTGCAAGGCGTCAAAAACATCCCAATATCCCGCATCATCTGCCGCGAAATACGCTGCTTTACATGCAATAAGTACCTTCATAGAGGACGGAAACGGGAACTCTGCCTGATGCATCCCCGAAATATTAAATCTGTGCAAGTCATCATTTTGATTCGCTTGTTCCCAATGATGCAGGATTTCGGTCTTAGCTGCCGCCCTCGAACCGAACATCTCGTCAAAATCACGTTCCGATTTTACCAATGCATACGAGCGATGTATGATTTGAACCTCCGGCATCATCTTCTGGAGTTGGCGCATCCTATATGACATCGGAAAACAAAAACTACATATTACATCATGGAAAAATTCTATAATCACTTTATTCATAGCAACACTCCTTACCTCTCATTTTTATAATCCAAATATCCATTCATTTCTTAAAAATCATTCTCATGGATCTTGAAAAAATCATAATATGCCCGCACATTGGCGAGCTGTGTCCATTTCTTCACATCAACCGGTTCTTCATCCATATCATAGATTTTAGCACATTTCATCGACAGTAAAAACGGAGAATGCGTTGCTATGATAAACTGGCACCCGAAGAATCTTGCCGAATCCTCCAGGAACTTCGTTAATTCCTGCTGCTTCTCCGGCGAAAGACTGTTCTCCGGCTCGTCCAAAAGATATAGCCCATTTTCCTTTATTTTCTCCGTGAAATACAAAAAGGCACTTTCTCCATTCGAATGCTCCCTGACATTGTCCATCAGATTGGCTCTTACATATCTGGATTGTGTCTTAGAACGGGCCATACCGACTTTCTTAAGCTGTTCATAGTCATCCAAAGACTTCATCTGATATTTAGAATATTTTGCAACCAGATATTCCTCAAATAAATCCTCTCTCTTTTCATTGATACCATCGTTGATCGCCCTCAGATTCAACATGAAATCAAACACATCGTCACTTGTAATAATACGGCTGTCTCTTGAAATCTTTCGCTCCGATTTATAGGAACAGTAACCGGTATAATCTTCAAAGAAGTTGGAGCGATTATATCTTGTATCTCTGATAAGGCCAAGCTTCTCTGCCATAATATTAAGTGCCGTAGTCTTGCCCGAACCATTGCCTCCGTAAAGAATTGTAATCGGCTCGAAATCCAACATAGCCAAACTGTGCTTTGACAATACAAAAAATGGATATAGTGTATCATAGCAAGTTCTTTGTAATCCAAATTGAAAACTGTATTCTGCCTCAATTGACGGAAATGAAAAGTGTGATAAATATACCATCTCTTTACCCCTTTGTATTGCGCACTCCATATCATTTAATTACGGTAATTTCCTGTTTAAAACTTCAGCTTCATTTATGGAATATTGAACCTCAATATGGTCGCTCTCAAAATATGTGTTATCACCATCCGGGAGCACCCAATTTACACTGACGCTTCCCGGTTGAAAGTAACCATTCTGTTCTTTATAATCAGAATAGGCTACATACCACGGCACCAGCGAGCTTCCCTTCCCATTATCATCCATATATCGATCATTGGTATCAAAACGTATAATGTTACCTTTATTGTCAAAAGTAAATCTTCCTTTCGCTGTAATGCCCTTCCATGAAATCTTACCTTCAACAGTACATTCATCAACGACTTTCCATGACACATATTTCTGCAAAAATAAGGCTGGCATATATACTGCATCTGCCAACGCAGTTATCAACTGACCTTGATCCATTTCTGCACCGGTAGAACAAAAAAGCCTGAACTGCTTGGCGAGCACACCTGTCATAGAGCCGAATCCGTCCAATACGCTGTCTTTGGCCTGCAATGGAATCCCCATAATTCGTGCGGTCAAGAAAGCGTGCCGATCCGGCCTATTTACAAAATTAACCTGCATAAATTTAATTCTAATTGGTTTTTTGCCTGCCGACATACAAAACCTTGTATTGTAAAAATGTATCAGCATGTTATCCATCAAAGGCTTCCCCATATAACCCCCGTTACTGATGTGCTGACGGAGCAGGGCAGGCAATTCAGCGACATGATTTTCCGTAAATATACTTTGCATGCTTCTTTTCCTATTTAATTCGGTCAAAGAACTTCTTACATCCATCAGATACTGCTTCCAAAGTCTGCCCCCGGGCATTGCCATGTATATCACTATAATTACCAACACAATCAAAACTATCATAACCCAAGACATATATTCCACCCCTTATCCCTATTACAATTATTCGATAAATTCTTATTCATCAACTTTGCGTTATACTAATTTCATTTGCTTAATTATTGCTTTCTATCCATTCGACAGACTTCATTAATCCCGCGACTGTTTTTGTTTCAAGAACAATACGGCAACTATGTTTATTCGCGAGAGTTAAATACTGTTGCAAATCGAGCTCTCCCGTTCCAAGTGCAAGGTGATTCTTCTTGCCGAGTGCGTCATGCATATGTATGTGATAGAGCCTGTCTATATACTCCATAATAAGCGGCTCGTCCGTTCCGCCAATCACATAATCATGACCGATGTCAAAAGTAAGACCAAACACCGGACTCTGCAAGAGCAAATTAAGCACATCTATCTGAAAGCCCGTATAACCGTCACTATTCTCTATACATATTATAATATTGGACTCACCGATAGTCTTCTCGCATTCATCACGAAAAGCTTCGATACTTTTCAAATACTGCTCCTTGTATTCATTGAAAAGGAAGACCTTCTTATCGGGCAACGTAAAATATACGCCCCGAGATAGATGCATATTCAGAATCGGTGCACCGAGCTGCTTTGCAGTCTCAATCGTTTCTCTCACTGTACGGCGATAAGCCTCGGCAATATAAGGGTTGAAATCACTTATATTCAGGTTCTCATCGAAATGAATCGTATAATATATGTTATAACGTTCAGCAATATCTTTGAAATGTGAAATATCAATTTTGCTGATTTGATATTGTGGAAGATTCATATTCAGCTCAACAAATTGCAATCCCAGCACATGGCAAAGCCGGGCACATTCATCAAGTGTATTTGTTTCAATCAGTGTTGGCATTCCAATATCAATCATCTTATCTCACCCCGCCATCGGAGAAACATCCCCTAGAAATTCCCATATTAATATACTTTCATAAATTAAAGCGTTTCGTTCTTATAGCTGCTTTTCATAAATAAATCTCTGCGGCGTCATACCAAGCGATTCATATAACTTACATGCATTTTCATTGAATGACCAAACCATTAAATCCATTCGTTCCGCTCCTAAACTTTTTGCTCTTCTTTCTATTTCACCAAATAACTGTTTTGCAATTCCTTTTTGCCGATACTCTTCTTTTATTACCAAATCATCTATATACGCTGTGCGCATTTTAACCATTCCACTTTTGTTTTTTATATTTGCAAAACATATTCCCACAATTTCAGCATCTTCCTCTGCTAAAATCGAAATAACCTCTGGGTTTAATATTAATTCAGTAAACTCTTTTTCAGAATATGGATGTTCTAAATCTGTATATAAATCGGGGCGACCTTTTACATGCACTTTATGTAACTGCTGCATTAATTCATCAACACCAGTGTAATCATTGGATGCAATATCCCTAATATTCATTTTTTATCCCCCTCATGGTTTTTTCATTGTTATGATACTTATTCTTAATAATATGTTTATTGTACAATAAGCATATTATTAAATAAAGGAGATTTTTTATGTCAGATACATTGCGTTTACTCAGGCCTCAATGGTAAGGCGGAAAAAATTCCGACAAGAGAATGGCTTCATTTTTCTTTATAGGTCTAATTATCAAAGTATCTTCCCCTCTCAATTTGTGGACTTCTAAATATAACGCCGTACTTTATTCATATAATTTATGTACTCTTCCCCGAACTTCTTTATACACCATCTTTCTTCTGAAAGGATAATCCAGTGCGCTGATATTTGAAAAACTAATAGCATTGCAAGCAATATCAACGACTGTGTAAGCAAGCTGCAACCTAAAAAATAAACAAAATATGCCACATACATCGGGTTGCGGGAAATACGATAAAGTCCTTTCACATTAATCCCATTCTCCGCAGGCTTTGCAAAATTTGATACGGATATAAAGCACAATATGACTCCTAAACCATATATCACCAAACCTACATAAAACCAGTATAAATCAGTCGTAACTTCGAGGAAGCACAGATATACAAAAATCGATATGTTTGAAATCTGATAAAACCAATATGCCGCTTTTTCTTTTCCTAGCAGCGGTGCAAAAAAAGCGGCACGCTTCAATGCCCCCTTATCTAATAAACGTAAAAGCCCGAACCTTATAAGTATCAGTGGTATTAATGTGAAAAACGCATTCATGCACCTACTCCTTTTTTAATAGTTGACAATATAAATACTTTAACCGGATACCACTAACGGAAATACCTCGTTCACTTTTCCAACAAATTACTGCGTAACTATTTCTTCATTTCAACAACGCACTTTTTAGTATGATACTATATGAAAGGAAAGTAATGGCATGGAAAATAAAAAAGTCCCTGAACAACATTACTCATAAAATGTTAAGCCAACAGTTGAAAGAACTGGAATCAGACGGGTTCATACATAGGGAGGCATATTCACAGATACCTCCTGCCTCCATTCCCAAGTTCAAATTTTCCTCCCGCCTCTATCTCGAAATGTTTCTTTGCAATGCCTAAATCAATCAGATCCATTGAATAGTCATCCGCAATCTGAGCGCTTAAGATGTTGTTCTCATACTTAAACATTACTTTTTGTGTATTCATAGCACTCGGAGCAAATAAAACGGCTTTCATTCCGTTTTGTACCCATTGTGGTAAAGGGCGATCGCTTATGATTCGTTCTTCCATAGCCTTTACTTTTCTATGTATAACTGATCGCACCATTTTTTCTGTCAATGAGGGCGCTTCCACCTTACCTACCACTACAACGCAAATCAATTCCTCGCCACTATCAATAGGTAATTCATTCTTATCAAAGGTGCCTCCAACCCAGCATGTTCCCAAACCTAAATCAGTGATAGCAAGAACTAAATCTTCTCCGTAATATCCAATCTTCTCCTTCAAATCTTTATCATCTTTCTTGCCTTTCATCAATATAAGAGAACGTACATTGGTAAACAGTCCGTAACTTTTCCTTAACTTCCCAAAGGCACCGCTTCCATCTTCCTTAAATTCCATTGTTAAACCGGATACTTCGTTTAATTGATAAATAAGAGAAACTATATTTTCTTTTTCCAAAGCTGTAACCGGTTTCTTTTCAAATTTTCTCCGCGAAACTCTGTTTTCTATTGCACTGCGCATAAAATTACCTCCCATTATTCGTGTATATTTTCCTTTATATTTATGTTTATCTCCATTCAACTTCAGATTTTTTCCTGGGCACGGTCCGCATATATTTAACATCGGGATATCCCATTGCAAGACAGGTTACCACATTTTCTTTTTTCGTAAGACCCAGCTCTTTTCTAATCCTATTGCTTCGTTTCGCCGCCACTGCAAAAAACCCAACATACAGTGTACCGAGCCCCATAGACTCAGCCATCAATTCCATACTCATCGATGCAAGTGAGGCATCCACAGTATCATCGGAAATAATAAAGAGAACTGTTGGCGCTCCGTGGAAAAAGAAGCCCGGCTCTAATTTGTATCTGCTTACGTCATAAGGGAGCTTAATAAATTTGCCCGCAATTTCCAACAGGCGCTTCAGCTTCTTGAAGGTTTTCAGTGCCTCATTTTCAAACATAGGAATACTTTTTTGCGCAACGATATATCTTACCCTTTGCTTATTGCTTCCGGTAGGGGTAAAGCGCCCTGCTTCTATTATTTTCTTAATTACCTCCTTTTCTACCTGCTTATCTTTATAGTGCCTTACCGATCGTCTGAACTGTATTGTGTTGAGAAGAATATCTTCATCGATACCGAAGCTATTTTTATCATAAGTTTTCACTTCATCCATATCATATCCGCTCATAGTAAAAGCCTCTGTGGGACATATAGCAACGCAATGGCCGCATTCAAGGCATTTTTCAGCCAATATTGCAGCTTTCCCTTTTTTCAGTACAAGTACATGACTGGGACAGTCTTTGCAACATAGCCCACAGCCAATACATTTTTCCACGTCAATCTTTATAATACTATTCATTTCTCACACCTCAATGTTCTCATTCACATACTCGATTTCATCAAATACTCAATATCCATAACTAATTTTTTCAATGCATTTAATTCTTCGGAAGCATCGATATGATAAAAGTTTTTAGTCCCTTCCTCTCTCATCTTTACAAGCCCTATATCCTTTAATATTCTCAGTTGATGTGACACAGCAGGCCGGGAAAGGTGCGTTTTGGCTGTAATTTCACCGACACGCATCCCGCTTTTACAATCGGATTCCATTAAAACCAGAAGTATGATCTGACGTGTTTCATCCCCGATTGCGGTTAAAATCGATCGTGCATTTTTAAAATCTTCTTGTAGCATCTTAATTTGTTCTTTTTTATCCATAATTAAAGTTTCACCTCATTCGTTCTTTGGTTCGCACCGATAAACCATTATATTTATAATACCCTTGGAAAAGAATAAATACAACATTGGGAAAGCAAGACGAGACGAACTCCATAATTTCACATCTGTATAGCAATAGGCCCTTATTACGAAAAGGGCCCTCTAATCAAGAGTGCCCTCGTCTATAATCATCAATATATACTTCATTCTTTTTTCTTGGCCGGAATCCAGATTTCACTTCTATACTTGGGATTTCCGGTGTCCGGACTCTCATTCCACAAAATCTCAGGGCCTTCAACTGCTTCATAACCTGAAGATGGAAACCATTCTGAGTATATTCTGCCCCACACATTTTGAAGTGTTTCCGGAAATGGCCCGATTGCCTCGAATACTGCCCAAGTTCCGGCATCGATCTTCAATACATCAAATTCCGCCGTTTCATCACTTAAAGTCGCCACTCCGATGTAATGATCCAGCTCGCCCTTTTCTTCCATTCTTCCTTCCGAAAAGTTAGTAGACGCACTAATAATCCCCGTTGGCTCTACATTTGAAATTGCTTTTAATCGTTTGATAATATCAGGGGTCAAAAATTCACTCATTTTAGCAATTTCCGGATTGACACCTTCAAAAATAATCGGAACTCTCTTCTTAAAACCTACTAACTTAAATGAATCTTTCTTAACAATGCGATAATTCATTACACATCCTCCTTTTATTGATAATTGAAAGGTCATTCTAGGATAAGCTCTTATTTGTGTATTCTCACTTCTGGCTTCCGAAGGAAGAATAGCGTGCATAGAATGAAAAGCACGGGTAAATGAATCAGCCGAACTATAGCCATATTTGACAGCAATGTCGATTATCCTCAAATTCTTATCTTTTAAATCGAGTGCAGCCAGTGTTAATTTTCTTCTTCTAATATACTCCGATAAACTTATGCCTGATAAAAAAGAAAACATCCGCTTAAAATGATACTCTGAACAGTAAGCTATTTTAGATATTTCGCTATAATCAATTTCTTCTGTTAAGTGCTCTTCAATGTAATCTAATGCATTATTCATACTTCTTAAAGAATCCATTCAACAACCTCCCTTCAACATCAATATTATCAAAGAATGTGTTTACTCATCCGACAATCTATGCACAGTTTAGTCGGTAAAATTCAGAGTATAAAACCGATTCCAAATGGGAATCTATCGATTATAACGTGTTCATTCCCAGTCCAAGGATTTATTCTTTAATTGTTCTACATCGACTTCTGATGTCAGCATTTCAAGATTATTAAATATCTTCTCTTCATCCCAATTCCACCATTGAAGCTTTAATAAGAATTCAATCTTTTCATCACTGAAACGTTTCTTGATAAACTTGGATGGATTCCCACCATATATGGCATAGGGTTCCACATCTTTTACTACAGTTGAGTCAGCAGCAATAATCGCCCCGTCACCTACCTTAACTCCCGGCATAATGGTTACATTTTGGCCGATCCAGACATCATTACCGATTACTGTATCTCCCTTAAAAGGGAGTTGTTCTCTTGTAGGAGTCACCTTTTCCCACCCACAGCCAAAGATATTAAAAGGATAAGTTGTTATTCCATCCATTCTGTGATTAGCACCGTTCATAATAAATTTTACCCCCTCTGCAATTGCACAGAACTTACCTATTATAAGTTTATCCCCCAGAAATTCATAGTGATGCTCTATATTATCATAGAACTTCTCCGGAGACTTTTTATTATCGCTATAATAGGTATATTCCCCAATTTCAACATTGGGCTTTTTAGGTAGGTTGCTTATAAAACAAACCGTCTTTATATTTTCATTCGGATAAAGTTTTTTCTTATCTGGTCCTCTCATTAAATATTCCTCCTTTCAGATGTTCCACCTCATCTACTAATCCTTGAAGAATCTCTATCCCTTCTTTTGTACAGTCTATATCAGATGATATTAAGGAGATTACCTTGTCTACTTTTTCCTTATAATCGATTGGCTTAATCTTAAAACTCCCAATCATCTTAACTGCTTTTTTCTCATTGATACAGTATTCTTTATTTACTGCAAATAAGACTTGATTAAGGGAAGATATGCTTCGGAAGCAATGTCCACAAACATAGTATGTGTCGTCTCTCCCCATATTGCTCTTAGCAAACATTAAAGAGAAACTTGTTTCAAACATAAAAAATTCAGTTAACCCTTTCTGTAAAGCAGCAGGGTAAATCTCTGCCCGTTTCTTTAATTCATTAAATCCGTTATTTTTATTATATAATACTTTGCTGATAGCCAATTCTCCACGATACATGACACTTATATATCCATGGGGATGCCCCGTCTGATAATTGGCAGTAACAATTCCTTGCTCCGTATCTTTCATTATTTGTTCAACACGTTTCATATCACGTAATATTAAATCTACATGATACCCGTCTATGACTAACCATCCACCGCCATTAATCCAAGCCCCCCATGCCCCGGGAGGTACAACAAGGTTGCTCCTATGATCGTCATCCAACTCTGCAGCAAGTAGATTAAGAACATTTAAGTCAAATGCTTCTGAATCGTAATAGATTCCAATATCTATATCCGAATCCTCTGTATGAGTTCCTCTAGCACGTGAACCCCCTAACACAATGCCTTCTATATAAGACAAAGAGGATAATTTCTCTGTTACCAATTGAATAATATTATCTACCATACAAATACACTCCTTTTATCAATATCAAAAGTTATATCTCATTCAAGAAATACTTTTTTGCAATATATAAATCTCTCCAATAATGTTTATTTTATTTCAAATCTAATTTCCTAATCTCAGTCATCATCGGGCAAATGATAGCAATACCGATAATTAAAATACCTGATATTAAAAACCAATGGTTCACACCAATCGTATCAGCAAAGGCACCCGAAAGGATTAAGCCAAGCGGCATGGCCAGAGACATAACGCTTCCTGTCAGGGAAAACACACGTCCCAAATATTCCGGTTTAATTTTTTCCTGGAAAAAAGCCGTTTGCACACCGCTGTAAAATGGCACCGAAAGCCCCATTATCGTACAGCAAACTACAAACATAACAAATCCATTCGGAGGAAGCAGCCCCGAGACGGTCAGACTGGCTCCCATCATAAAAAATGAACCAGCTATTAACATAACCCTTTTTTCATAACTTCCCAGCTTGCCTAATATTAAGCCTCCAGCCAACATACCAGAGGCAAAAGCAATTTCTGTAATAGAAATATGCACCGGTGTCCCATTAAAATGTTCCATGCTGATTAAAGGGTATAATGCATTAATTGGCATATAAACAAATGTATATAGCGTTCCCAGAAGTAATAAGGCAAATAATCCTTTGTTTTGCCTCAGTACGACAATCCCTTCTTTCAGTTCTTTTATGAAATTTGGCTGCAAACTTTTCCGGTCTGCTTTAAGCTTCGGAATATTCACAAACATTACTGTGATACTGGCAATAACAGCACCTATCACATCGACGGCTATAATTGCATTTAATTCCCAAACAGAGTATAACAATGCCGCTACTGCCGGGCTCAGAATATAACTGATAGACTGCAAGGACTGGCTATAACCCGCGCATTTGGTCAACTGATCTTCCGGTACTAAAAGAGGCGTGACCGCATTTAGCGCAGGGGAATGAAAAGCGGTTCCAATACTACGGATAAACAATACTACCATAACCATCCAGATCGGTAATTCCATATACAATGCAATAATAGCCAGCACTGCACCGGCTGCTGCGATAATTAAATCAGCGCCAATCATTATTTTTTTTCTATCATAGCGATCCACTAGCACACCAATAGCCGGTCCCAAAACCGCATAAGGCAGAAAACCGACCAGTGAAGCCATAGACAAGACCATGGCGGATCCTGTTTTCTCTGTAAGATAAAAAATAATCGCCATTTGCAGGATAGCACTCGTAATCAAAGATACTGCCTGACCTGTCCATATTGTAAAAAACTTCAGTTTCCAATTATTGTATTTTTCCATTTCTATTATCTCCTATATATCATTTCGTTTGAATTTTATTTTGAGCAATATTCCAATTAAGAACAAAAGTGTGCTTGCCCGCAGGGCTTTTATTCTATGGAATAAAAAATGCAGGCCAAAATCCACAATGCGGCTTTGGTCTGCATATATACAATATGGGAACATTCTTTAAAAAGACATAGCTAAATAAAGGTATAGTTATAGCCTATATCTCACCTCAACTAATAAATGCTCAACATCGTATAAATAAGTACAACAAAAAGCCCATCATCTGGGATAGATTCTGCCTTTTTTATTGCCAACTTATCTTAAACGCATTGAGGCTGTCATAGTTTCGGTTCCTCCTAAATTCATATCTTTATTGACGTATATTTTAACACAATAGATCGGTATAATCAATGTTCAAAATTATTTTTTAGCCTACTCTATTGATCGGCTGCCCTTTGGAAAACGCTCCAATATTATCTCGGATTAATGAAACTAAGCGTTGTCTTGTTTCTAACCCCCGCCACCCCATATGCGGAGTAATGATAACATTATCCATCGTATACAATGGGCTTGCATCATCTAACGGCTCTACTTCTTGCACATCTAATCCTGCACCTGCAATTACATTATTCTCCAATGCGTCAATCAATGCCTTTTCATCAACCAGTGCTCCTCGTGCAGTATTGATTAAATATGCCGTCGGTTTCATCATTTCCAAAGTTTCTTTATTGATTATATGTCTTGTCGATTCATTTAAAGGACAATTAAGAGAAATAAAATCACTTTGCATGAAAACTTCTTCACTTGTTGTAAAATGAATATTCTCCACATCTCCTCTGGGAGTTCTGACCGACACTAAGATCTTCATTCCCAGTGCTTGTGCTACTTTGATTATTTCTTTTGCAATATTTCCATAACCGATAACCCCCAATGTCTTTCCGTTTAATTCGACATGGTCTACCATTAGGTGCTTATGGAAATTATCATGATTACCTTCCGAAAGCATACGAATCTGTTTTTGCATTGAGCTTGCCAGATTTAAAATAAAAAGGATTGCTGTATGTGCCACTCGTTCACTGCTATACGCAGGGATATTGCATAATATAATTCCTTTTTCGCGTACCGCATCCAAATCTATATTATTATATCCGGTTCCGGCTTCACAGATCATCTTTACACTATCAGGAAACTTTCTAATAATGTCACCTTTGACTTTCATTTCTTTCGTTACAACGATTGTAAAACCGTCAACTCTTTCCAAAATTTTATCTTCAGGCGTTTCATCATAGATTACCACTTCAGATGCAATCTGTGAGTAATCAATGTTGCCATCATAATTTACCAAGCCGGCATTTAATACTACAGTTTTATCATTCATAATTTTATCTCCTTTATCATTATTTAAATATATTCAGAAAGGCAAGGCTCTTTTCAATCCTTACAATCCATCATGGCGCCTATATTTCTACCTGTTTAAATGGAAGTAAAACAGATCTTTAGCCTATTTTCACATGCTATTTCTTTCAAATACTAATTTATCCCACTCTCCTTAGGCATCGATAAACTGAACAATGGTTTGCAGGTATCTATCAAATTTAAGCATAAGTGCAAGATGTCCCCCTAAAATATCCGTAACAACAACCGGTTCAGGCATAATTGAAATGAGTGTGTCTTTCACACTTTCGTTGAAGGTATCATCGTCATCGGATAAAATAAGCAAAATCTTCCCTTTGAGGTGTACAAAATCAGCACGTTCCATATTCCAGTGATTTTGCAAATCCTTCAGTAGCAAAGACATATGAATTTGGTATTTCTTTGTGAGAGAAACAACCATTTCATCACAAAGATCAGCCATTATTTCTTTTTCAGCTTCAGACAGTTGGGTGCTTGTTTTGCTTAAAACAGCTTTCTTCATTTGCTTTTTTACAAACCCAAAAGGCAAAAACTTCATTATAAAGAGTGATTTGTCAATTCTTTTAAGCATATCATAAAAGCATTGTGCACCCTCCTTATTCAACTCCGATGAGAGGGTACCAGTGTTCGACAGAACAAGGCCTTCTACGACTTCCGGATGATTTTTCGCAATGATTTGTGCCATAAAGCCACCTAAAGACTGTCCGACAAAATAGGCTCGAATACCCAGCTCTCTCATCAGAGCAGCTATTGCATCCGTCAGTGATTGTATGTTGGGATAATCTGCCGGGTAATCAAAAGAAATAACGGAATATCTCTGTGAAAACGCCTCAAAATGCTTTGCCAGCAAATCGGATAGACCCAATCCACCGACCAGCAAGACCAAGGTCACATCGCTATGCGGATTCTTATAGTAACGAAACGAAAAAGGCTTTCCCATAATCTCAAGCGTTTGCTTTGGATATTTTTCTTTGAAATTTTCTATGCCATTCATATTCTGCTCCCTTCATACTCAATTATGCTCTTTAGCAAATTCAGGATCACGGATACGACCGACAATGATGATTGCCACAATGAAAATAATAAATGTAAATACAAATGGCAAGCGGCGGTCAATACTCGATAACCATCCGGCAAAGTAACCGAAGGGTGAAGCAAAAGCGATGGTAAAGGCCATGATTAAAGCGTTAATACGAGCCCGCTCCTTCGGGTTAATGGTCAGTTGAAGTAAGGTGTCTTTACGCGGCATTACAAGTGCACTCGCTACCGCTACAACAAAAACATAAATAATAATAAACGGCATACTGCCGATTGGGGTCACTATCAGAAGAATCGAGCACGCAGCATACAATACCAGACCAATCCACATAGGTATACGGAATTTCACGAATTCCAGACGATGCTGTATTCCAACCATAAAAATCAGCATCACAGCCGCATTCAAAATAGGGAAAAAAGCCAGATAGCGGTCTTCTATCCCCAATCTTTGTGTTACATACAGGCTAAAGAAGTTGGTGTTGATAAGATTCGTTATATGTAATATCACAGAAACGATAAGCACTTTCATAATCTCTTTATCTTTCAGGACCTTGGGTATAAGATCCTTGTACTCATATACCATTTGCAAAATAGAGGTATCTTTCGTCTCGGTCATACGAATCTTTCCTTGCCTGGTCTCATCACAATGCCGAAAAGTAATAATCACCTTAATGAGCATATTCACACAGAAAACCAAATATAAAACACGAACGACCGGAACTACGGAAAAGGAATTTATCAACAAGCCCGAAATTGGTGCAAAAAATATTGCAACTAGACCTCCTATATTCACCCAAGTGTATATTCCTAATAAGTCTTTGGAATCCGCATCTTCAATCAGCAAACAAAACCATGCCGTTTGGTTAATCTGCTCAAAACTATTAAGCAAAACTGCAATCAAAAAGAGCCAGAAATTATTTGAAATCGCCCATATCAGACAAGCAACGCTCCAGCCAAAGAAATCACCCATCATAGTTGTGACTTTACGCCCTAACTTATCGGTGATAACACCTCCCATAAAAGAAAAAAGCACTTGAACAAACATAGAGACCGACAGAATCAGTCCGATTTGAACATCCGTTATTCCCTGCGTATACATATATAGCGTGGCAAAAGGGGCTATTAAGTTATAAGGGATACCCCAGAGAGGCTCCATTAAAATTAGAGTTTTGGGATTTCCTTTGTTATTTTTTAATAATTCAATGAGCGGGTGCTTCTTCAGCGTTTTTATTTTTTGTACTGTATTCATCGTTCAAGTTCTCCGTTTGCATCTCTTTTATTTTATTTACTGCTTTTGTTCTAATCCATTCTTCAATACCTTGATTATGAGAAGAAGTTTTTCCTCTATCTTCGATATATCATCATTTTCTTTAATCAATTCATTGATATTATCCCATACAAATAATATGAAATCGTCTACAAACTCTTCGGGAAATTCATCACTAATCGTAGATCTATCATATTTCATTTCAGTAAAAGAGCCCAGTCTTATATCATTGGATTCCCACGTAATTTCTGTTAATACACGGTTATATATATCCGTATTTTTTTCTTTTGCAAATCTCCTGCTCAGTTGGTAGTATTCCGGATTTTCTTTTGAAAACTGTATGCCTGCCAGCACCTGCTTTTGTAAAAAAGAAAAAATATCATTCTCATCAGCGTCATTCATAAATTCTACCTTTTTTCTCCAAGCATCTTTTAATAATACGATATATAGTTCTTCCTTATTGCTAAAATAATGATAAAAGTTTCCTTTACTGGTATTCGCATCTTTGATGATCTTATTGACGGATGCATTTTCAAAGTTATTTCTGCTGAATTCTCTTAATGCCGCCTCTAATATGGTTTCTCTCTTATTCATTACATTTATCCCATTCCTTATATAACCGTTCTATATAGCTCACCGCTTTTCTATTCGCATTTTCTTGCTTTATAATTGCTGCAATTCTCTCAGCTTGAAAAATTACATCCTTATTGTTCATTTCAGCAAATCTGCTTGCGAACTCATCCTCCGAATCACTTTCTTTCAAAGGTTTTAATGCATATCCCAAGTCAAATAGTCGTTTTGCCCAAAATGGTTGGTCTACATTAAATGGCATAATAACCTGTGGAATGCCACTGCGTAACGCCGCAGCCATTGTTCCAACCCCTCCGTGGTGTAAAACTCCTTTCGCCCTTCCAAAAACTGCATCATGAGGTATGAATTCTTTCATGAGAAGGTTTTTATCCGATGACATTTTGATTCCACTATTTCCAGTAATAATAATTCCTCTATTTCCGCCAGCTAATAGGGAATCGGCTATTTTCTTCAAAAATGACTCTGAATCATGCAAGGGCATAGAGGAAAAGGTGACAATAATCGGCTTTTGTCCATTCTTTAAAAATTCCTCCGTTTCTTGATCAAGAAGAATATTGTCATCTAACATTGGAAAACCTGATAAATAAACTTTTTCTTTAAATTCCTTCGTGTCCGTAAATAAACTTGCAGAAATTGGATATATAATCGGTATCAAATTACCATTTCTGTTAATCGTATACTCACCAGATTTTCTTTTTTTCAAATTTAGTTCTTCTTCTCTAAAGTGATTAATATCTTTTATATTATTACTCTCAGCTCCTAAATTAGCCAATTTATAAGTCAGTCGATTCAAAAATCTACCGAGATTTCTGGTTGTAATTGCAAGATTAGGGAATTCTGAAACAGGATATATAATTGGTATCGGCGGCATTGATATGCATAGTATACCTAATTTTTCTGCTATATCAACTGCTCCAAATGCTTTCGGGTGATATACAATAACGTCTTTTGCATGGCATGCTTCATAAAATTCTGTCATCGTTTTCCTATACAATGGATTAATTACTCTTCTGGCATACCGTATTGACTTAATGGGATGTTTCATGCCTTCTTCAAATATTTGCTTTCCTTCCGGCGTTTGTAATATTTCCATTAAATCTAAGCTACACGCTTGAAAATCCAAGCCATTTTGCTCTACAAAGCTTTTGAATGTTTTTCCGCTACATATTGTAACATTATGTCCTGATTCTTTAGCAGTTTTTCCTATTGCTACGTATGGTTGCACATCTCCCCGAGAACCTAAACACAGAAAAATTATATTCATCATTATTCCCCCATATCTGCCTTAACGGACTCTTTAAATCACATTAGACCATATGGTCTATTTTGTCAAGACTATATAATATTCTGCTTTTACACAAAATATTCTCTACTCTGGTATCTTCACTTATCCGCGGTTTTTCCTTCTATAAGAATCTCTTGTTACGCCAAAGGATATCCTTCCAATTTCTCACTCTTATCTGTAATTACATTCTTTCGTAAAATAAACTTTCATAACAAAAAAAGAGACCGCTCATTCTCAATTAACTTGAAAACAAACTGTCTCATCATCAAAAGTTGTTTTTTCTTGCCTGCCGGATCATCAATCCCGTATCCTATCCTTATCCTTAAGCAGAGCATGAACGATAGCAATAATGATAGCAGCCAACAGTGAATTACGAAAGCCGCCCATGCTTATATTTATTACGAAATAATCTGCAATCATAATTGTCCATGCATTCACAATGAAACTGAATAATCCTAAGGTCAACACGTTGACAGGTAATGTAATCAATAGCAGAATAGGTTTTAATATAAGATTGATCACTAACAGTAACAATCCCATAAAAAGAAGTGCAGGAATACTGCCGATATAAATCGTGTGTATTATAAATGACAGCAGATATATTGTTACTATGATAGATATATATTTTATGAATAGTTTTGGCATTTTTACCTCCAAAAAAATATTTTTACCGAAAGTAATTAATCGACATATACTTTCACCTTTACCATCGTATTGTGACTTTCATCCCAGGCCTCCACATCAACGATATTTGGATCATCTAAGGTTCCGTTTATAACCTCTTCTATTATTTTTGCAAAGTCGATACCGGAAATATCAATTCCTTTTGCCTCCATCTCTTTTCGGACATCCGCAGGAATCATAGCGGTCATCTTATCCGCCACTTCACTGATCGTAGTAATCAGACGTAAGGGTACATTGACATTAACATTAACGGAATTGTTATCCGATGTAATCTTAACCTTAAGGAACTTATAGTTACGTCTGGTCGTTACAGCTTCAACCTGCCGGATTGCCTCTTCTTCCTCAGCTGCATGCAAAGCTTCCAAAAGTTCCATACCTTCGGCAGCGGTAATCTTCCCACTTTCTATCATTTCCAATATTTTCTGTTGTTCGCTCATAGACTGGCCTCCTACTAATTATAAATTTTTGTAACTGTTCACTCCCCTCACAGTTACAAGTTTTTAATCATTTCCGCTGCATCTTTTGGAGAAATCTCACCATTTGATAATTGGTCAAGAATCTCATTCCTGGCAATTGTTTTATCTTCGTTTTCCTTGATCCGTTCTTTTGATGATACTTCATATCCCAGGCCTCTTATGACTGTATCCAATTTACCACGCACGGTAGGATAAGATATCCCAAGCTCCTTCTCGACATCCTTAATATTACCGCGGCACTTTATGAATATCTTGGCAAACTCAAGATCTTCTTCCGGAAGACGGCAGAATTCACAAAGCTGGAAATCGCCTTCAATGGCGGTAGAACACTTCGGACAACCGAGTTTGATTATGGAAAGTCTTTCACCGCATACGGGACATTTCCCCGGAGCTTTATATTTCATTGCTTTCACCATCCTTTAATACTACTTTATTATAATATATATCCAAAAATTAAATATGTCAATGTTATTATTAATAATATTAATTTTCTAATTAATATTATTAATAACTGTAACTGTATTTCCTTGTCATTCCATAAAATAATATGATACGGAAAAAACTTTTCTGCAAATAGCTATAATATTTGCTATCGTTTTCCCTATATATGATTTGACTCGTATATTTCTTCCTTTAATACGCATATTTCACTATATTAGTCGAAATATGTAACATTTTGGCACTTTGCACAATATAATAAATATAAATAAAACAGAAAGATGGGCAGAAAATGGCAACACAATTATTTAAACTTGAAATCGATGCTACTACTACAACTGAAGTTAAAGTCAACCCGGAAGTCGAAAAATATTTCTATCTGCTAAATGAGACTGATCGAGCAGGCGATGTTCTTACTATTCCCGCAGAGTCATTTATAGACGACGCCGGTGATGACGTGACCGGTACTCTTACAACTGTTGTTACAGACAACGGATATTATTTGCTGTTTATAAACGGTGTATTGCAGCAATCCAGCCTATATACCGTCAGCGGCGATGGCTCCGAGGTTACTGTTAATGAGGCAGCGACAATACCAGTTAATGCTCCCATTACTCTAATTGTAACTAACTTTGCTCCAATCTCTGATTCTGACACCACAGTAATAACTTAGTTGTTAAATTAGGGATGTGCTACCATTGCACATCCCTTTTCATCTATCACTTACTTCTTATGCAACTGTGAGGGTACTGAACAGCTACCTTCTTATGCAATAAATAAAAAAATATGTATTTATTTTCGGGGTGATCACTATGTTTGAAGATAATATACTTTCTTTAAATCAGGTAAAAAATCTATTACATGCAGATACCTATCAATATAATGCTCTGTCTGATGGGGTCAAAAGAATTTACACGAATAATGATGAATTAACTCAATATGGTGATAAAGGCATCCTTGATCCTAATGATGTCTCTTCTTTCGGTCTATTTATTAATGGAGTGCTGCAGCCAAAAGTTAATTATGAAATCGAAAAAGGTCTTCTCCTTCTCAAAACGGAAGATATCCCCATAAAGGGTTCCACCATTATTATTTCTTTCGTTACTCTTGTGGATAAAAGTGCAAAATCAACAAAACTTAATTCGGCTCTGGTTGAGGGTATCCTACCATCAGGAATCATTTCCGACGGTCCTGTAACAGATAGAGACATTTATGTACAGGATAATACAAGCAATTACCTACATTTAGAGAGCACCTTTTTATGCGGACCTGGGTGTATTCCTTCGGGTTGTGAGGGAACTTGGGAATTCACCTTATCAATAAGCAATATAAGCCACATACCTATCACTAATATTGTTATAACAGATACTATTTTGTTGGATTTAATCACTAATATCGAAAATATCTCTGCCTCCTGCGGAGATATTTCGATAAAGGATGAGGCAATTACCTGGAATATCGATATTCTGGATCTATGTGAATCCGCCGTCGCTAGCTTTAGAGTAGAAGGTCTCTTTCAAGCGGAGGGAACTCGTTGTATTGGCAGAAGCATGGCATGTGGAAGTGCCGCCTCGGGTTGTATAAACACTGATATTATTAGCATAAACCCTATTAATGTCAGTCACGGATTAGAACTCACTCAAACTATTACTTCAGGTCCTACAAAAGTAAGGGTCGATACAGTCAATACGTGGAGGGTGGAAATAAAAATAGCTAATCTTAGCAATAATATTGTATCTGATATCCTAATAAGAGATACCTTGTTCATCGATTGTATCAAATGTATAAGAATTATCAGTATTTCTCATGGGGCAGTAAAAATATTAGGCAATGAAATCTTTTGGAAAATTGATATACTAAAAGAATTAGACACTTCGGTTCTTACGGTAGATATTATAGGTTGCTTCTGCCTAAACGGATTTAAGACTCTGGGTATTGCCTTGGGAATAGGAACTATAAATGCCAAAAAAATAGTTTCTAATCTTTCCCAGGATTTTCAAATTATAGCTTTTCCAAAAAGGAATATAGTAAAAAATCAATTGTCATTACAAGCCCGTGTTTTTAATACATGCATCAAAACGTTCCTGGGCTGTCCTAAAAAATGGACTTTTGCTCTCCATGTTACTAACACCGACAATGAAATTATGAGAAATCTCGTTGTCATAGACTATATCCTTTTAGACGAAATTGAGGATATAACAATTGCATCTATATCATCGGGCAAAATATTTATCTCTGATAATTCTATTATATGGAAGATTGAAGAGCTTTTACCCTGTGAAACTTTGACTGCTATTATTGAAGTTGATGGTTTATTTAATACCGCAGGATGCCGATCACTGAACAGAGCCATTGCCGGAAGCTCAGATTCAAACTCATGCATTATATCCAATATCACCTCAGGATGTCCCGTCAAAGTTTTTGATGACATAAGACCTTTAAAGGCAACCCCTATTTGGTCCAGAAGAGCCCTTTCCCGGCGGGAACATGCCTATGATATTTTTGAGCTGAATACCTGTCTCGATTTCTTATTGCTGAAAAATATATTATCTGCTCACGACAGGTCATCCGATATTCATAGGAATAATGGTTGTCCCTCTATATTTGGCGATTTAAGAATTGAGAAGTATATTGTATCAGGCCCCTTGGAAGCTAGTACAGATCAAATTAATACTTGGAGGTTTGAAATTAGAATATCCAATTATGGGCATGGTCCGGTTAATCATATTGTCATGACTGATACCTTACTGTTAGATGATTTGACTTGCTTTCTTCCCATAAGTTCTACCAAGGGAACTATATCTCAAGAAAACAATATAATAACATGGGATATCGGAACTTTGAATTCCAACAATACTGTAGTGTTACTGGCAGAAGTCACCGGTTCTTTTCATAAAGAGAATAATAAAATTCTTGATGTTTTTAACCACCAATATAATGCCGTTTCAAATGGCATCCAAAAAGAGTTCACAAATGCAGATGAATTATTGATATATGGAGACTACGGTATACCTGATCCCAACAATGTATCCTTCTTTAACCTCTTTATTAATGGAGTATTACAGCCGGAAACTAATTATTCCGTCGAAGCCGGTCTTCTAACCATAACTATAGAAGAACCGCCAAAAGAAAGGGTCCCTATCATCCTCGAATCTTTAGTAATTAAAGATAAAGACAATCGACTGATCAAGGCGGAAACCTATCAGTATAATACCTTATCAAATGGCGGAAATATTTATACTAATGCAGACGAAATAACCGTTTACGGAGACCAAGGGATTCTGGACCCTAAGCAAACTTCTTATAATGACCTTTTTGTGAACGGAGTTATTCAACCGAGTATCAATTATGCCATCAAACCGGGAGTCCTTACATTGACGGTCTCACATGCTCCTATGGAAGGAGTTCCCATTTTGGTAAAGTTTTTCTCTTTATACTTATGATACCAGGGTCAAAATACCTTTTGCCCTAACATCATATTTACAAAAGAATTAAATAATTATTTATCCAAATGCATATCAATAACATTTATAAAAGAAATTCATATTATATAGATTATATGGCCTTTGAAATATAAAGATAGGAGTTTATTAATGGGCAGTAATACAAAACTGACGAGTATTGTTTTTAATTTAGAAGATCCTATATTTACAAGAGAATATCCATCCGATATTGTCTTGTTTCAAACCTTTACCACAATTCAAACCAATACAACTATATGGACACCCAGTACCGGTAAAAGTATTTTCCTAACTGCATTACAGGTTTCTGCTCCTGCCCCACTAGTTGTCCAATTAAATAGAAGAAATAATGCTGCCTTTATGTCAATAGCTCTTACCAGTACCCTTGCCACCTATGGTATCAGCTTTCCCTCACCAATTGAATTTGATAGCGATGAGACGATTTCCATGACAACAAGTACTGCAGGAACAGTCAATATTACCCTTTTAGGCTATGAGTTTTAATCCATTGACAGACAATTACAGGAGAACTATCCAATGAAACCTAATATTCAAGCCAAGAACAGCATCCCGGCAGCGAACCAGCAAGTCCTATTAACTATAGAAGAACGTTCTGATATCATTAATTATTATAGCTTAGGCATACAACCTGCAAAAACAATTCTTTGGACGCCGGATCCTGAGAAAAGTATTTATCTCACCTCCGTTCAAGTATCCGCTCCATTAATGACATCAATTCTATTAAGTGATGATAATATCAACTTTTTATGCCTAAGAATAACACAACCCTTTAGTACCGTAAGTCACACCTTTCCTTCGGCCTTTAAGCTTCCAACCGGTCATTCTCTTATGTTGAGTACTTCTGATGAAGAAATATCATGTAATACTTATGGTGCCGTAACCGCTACTCAAGTTGCCTATAATAGCGGAAGCGATTTCAGTAATGTTAATAATGCGATAGGGCTTTCCAACGGAACAGTGGCTTCTCTAAGTTCTGCTCTGCTTACTCAGACCGGGGGAAGACTTGTCTTAGGATATAATATGTTACCAACGCAATACAAGTATTTAGAGATTGAACAAGTTATCATAAAATATTATTGCCGCCTTAATCTAACTCTCGCTGTAGGTGTTAGTTCCATGATTCTTTATTGGCGGCCAAATATCCAGGCGAATTGGATTGAATTGGAAGAAATAAGCCTCTCTATCATAGGATCTATAAATCATTTAACCAACCCAATCGAATATGATATTACAGATATAGTACGGGCAGCCTCCGACCCTTGGGAGGTAATCAATACTTTACAAACATCTTTTGTGGGAGTACATACTGGTTTAGGTATTGGAAATACAATACAGTTAGATGCTGTAGAAATTGAAATCTGCATGGCAGGCAAAAATCAAATTACAGTTTTCGGATATGAAGCTTAGTTTTCTCGTTATAGAATTATTTCATGGTCAAGATAATCACCCGAAAATTCAGTATCGGTTTTTCGTCTTTACTTTTATATTGTTACCCCGATACTGCATTTTCAACAGCTTTCAAGATACATTTGCTACTTACTGTGGCACCAGATATTACATCTACATCTAAGGATTGCTTATCAACAATACTATTCACAATACTTTCAGCCGAGCCGCCTAATCCGTTATTATGCTTCACGATATCTATATTGGTCAATTTACCATTTTCCAAAGTGACTTCGACTTTAACATTGACAGGTCCCGCGGAGTATTCTCCGATATATTTTCCATCATTTAGATAACTTAAATCAGGCATTTTGACCGGAATACTGTTAACATTATCCACAAGCTTGCTAATTATAATTCTTCCTCCACCGACCGCAATCAAAACAATACAGAAAATTATTAATCCTGCTTTTTTCATTTTTTTGCACCTGTACTTTCGGATTTTAAGGCATCAATCAGTGGCGCGATATATACCTTAGAAGAGATGTCATACGAATTGGCGATTGCATTTTCCATTTGTTTTTCATCCTCAGTTTTATCTTTTTTCTTTTTCATTATAACGCAAAATACCTTCATCATCAGCTTATCAGAAAAAGACATTTTTTCATATCGTAGACCACTTTGCATATAAAAATGAGGAATATTAATTAATTCTGTTGGAGAGAAGTTATTCCCCCACATTTCGTCTATAATCTCTTTTGCTTCATTTGGTGTAGCACCAGTTGTATAAACAATAAATTGTGACGCTTTACTCTTCCCATACAGCTCCTTGGCACTTTTTAGTCCATCGACCACTCCAGCGTGCATCCTGCCTCCAAAGATGACTGTATCATAATTAGACATTGTTTCTGCTGTAACTTTCTTAAAGTCCATAAGGGTACAATCCACTTCCTGAGCAATCATTTCTGCATATTCTTTTGTAAATCCAGTTACACTCTTATAAGTCACTAAATTTTTCTTCTTCATTATAGATTGCCCTCCTGTGCCGCTTTTAAAAATAGTTTATAAGCTCGTTCTTGTTGTGAATAGATTTCTTCTGCGGGTATCCCCGGCGTAGTTACGGAAAAAATTGTGCTAATACCAATCGTGTAAATTAACATATCCAAGTGCAACTGCTTTGCTTTTTCTAAGCTGATATTTAGTGCATTTGCTATGCCTTGAGCCATTTGTGGATTTGTTTCAGATTGATATAACTCTTCCATAGAGGAAATATTTTTCCGCGCTTGTAGTGTGAAAATTTTAAGTATATGCGGTTCTTCTTTTGCAAGCTGTATATGTGCTCGCCCAACACTTTGAAATGGGTTTTCCTTATCAATATGTTCAGTAAAATACTTTTGTACAAACTGCCTTGAGCGCTGCTCCACATCACTTCGTAAGCTATCCATATTTTTGCAATAACTGTAAATCGGCTGCACGGAACAACCCAATTTTTTCGCAATGCTTTTTACCATAACCTGTTCCATTCCTCCGGTTCTTGCCAAAGCAAAGGCAGCATCTACGACCATTTCTTTTGTTATCTTTTGTTTAGGCATTCCTAATCTCCTTTACATAATTCGCTTATATAATTCATTTATATAATCGAATTATATTTTGATTATTCACATTAGTCAATAGAATTCAAAGAAAATTTACATTTACCAAGAGTAATGTACCCTATTTACATACAGCCATACATATCTCTACCTGAATGATTATAAGTTCAAGCCGCTTCAAAATTTGACTTGAGTTTTCATAAAAGATGTATGTGTTTGATGCACCTATAAAAAAATAGGGCTAAAATTGCTTAAAAATCAGCCCTTTTAGCCCAAAATTCGCTTTCAAACCTTAAAATATATTAATCTCTATGATAACGCATGCAGATACTCCGCGGTAAGAAACCTAAGTTTTCCCAAAACCTTATGCCTGTTTTGTTCCATGATAAGACTTCGATATCAATAGTTCTTTCACCTAACTCTTTTAATAGTTCAGTAAAGAAGGTCTTCCCATATCCCTTTCTCCTATATTCCCGGTATATGAAGAATTGCCTCAAATACTTAGGGTTTGAAGAAGCTTTTACTAAGGCATATCCAACCATAGCGCCATGATCTCTATAGAAATAAGCATTATAATCTCCGCTGATAAATTCAATCATTCGCTTTTCCAGTTCATCTATAGTCATGGTATTATCATGCTTTTCGTCTTCAATCAATTGCTTGTTAAAAATAGCCAATTGCCTGCTATCAGCTAAGGTACATTTATATATAGACATAACTCCAACCTCCCATAATTATCTTAATTTTTCTCTTGTTAACTCGCTTTTTCTTACTTTTTCATTTTTTTATAGAACCGCATTCTTCGTCAATGTCATTCCCCATGGCCTTAAATCATGGATATATGGATATTTGGGGTTCACTTAATAAGACGTCGTCTTATTTTGTTATGATCGGCCTTTCCTTATCCCCAAATCCTTACGGCAGCCCAACCTCCCATGTCATACGGGATCACCTATACCTCAGGGTCCTGAATTCCTTCGTTCTGCTTATCCATAAAGGGGCGTCATGATGCTCCTTCGCTGAGTCTCTGCTCTGATGGTGAAAAATCTGACTTCGGCTCTCTATGTTTTGTTTCTTTTTCTGTTCCATTCAGCACCTTAGGGTGGACGTCTTCCTGAATTCTACAGTTTTCCTCTTATGCTATCGCTGGCTGTCTGTGTATGTCAGACATCATCTTTTGTGCATCATACGATACACCTTTGGTCAAAATAGTATAAAAGATTCGTATCAGCTTACAGCTGATGGCTATCACGGATTGCTTCTTTTTCAGTGGATTATTTGCTCTGGTCGTATAATACTCATGCAGGGCATTGAACTCCGGGTTCGTAGCTATCAGTGGAATCGCAGCATTGAACAGTACAGCTCGCAGCTTACTTCGACCTCGTTTGCTTATGGTCGTCTGTCCTTTATGCTTTCCTGAACTATTTTCCCTTAACGAGAGTCCTGCCAGCTTTTGTATCTGCCTTGGTGATTCGAAACGCCTCGCATCACCGATCTCAGCCAGAAATCCGGCAACCGTAATCAGTCCGATACCTTTGATGGCAAGCATCTGCTCGCTTTCGGGTATCTTTTTACACAAGCCTTCTATTTCTTCCATAACAGATTCAAGCTGTGCCATTTTGTAATCATGATCCTCGAGCAGTAGTTTCATTTCATACTCAGCTGCCGAAGAGCCTTTCTTTAGGCCAATGCTACGCTTTGCTGTCTCGCACAGGGTCGTTGCCCTTTTCATCCCGACGAAGCCGCAGTTTTGCATCACGCCAGATTTGATTTATATTCTCGGCTCCGAGTCCCACGATTGCTTCAGGTGTACATGCTTTCTTTAGAAGCAGCATACTGCTTTGTGATTCATAATCCCCGAATACATCTTTATATTCAGGAAAGTATATGGCAAACCATCTGGCAAATCTGTTCTTGATCTGGGTAAGTTCCCTGATAAGCCTCTTCCGATTCGCTGCCATAATTCTTAGATCTGCATACACCCCATCCGGTGTATATGGTGCACAATATCTTCCTTCTATAACGAGTTTTGCGATTACCTTGGGATCCTTGCTGTCATTCTTACTTTGGCTGTTGTCATCCAGTTCCTTGGTCTGCTTTACCGCATAAGGGTTGACCATAACCAGGAGGATGCCTTCATCTTCAAGATAAGCGCCAAGGTCAAACCAGTAGTGACCTGTTGGTTCGATACCTACGATAACATCTGACTTTTTGTTCTTGTCCTGTATCCACTGCATCCAGTTTTTGAAGCTGTCAAAACCTTCTCTGCTGTTGCTAAATTTAAAGACCTTCCCTAATTCGATGCCTCGCCAGTCAAAAGCTCTGGCGTACTGTGTTGTACTTCCGATATCGATTCCAACTACCAAAGTTGATTCTTTTACTTGATTGATTTTTTGATTTTGTTTACAATTCATTTGTGGGTGTCTCCTTCGAACGATGATTTTGTCAACCGGCCAGTTAACAATCATTATTCTATGGGTGGCACTCATTTTTTGCAAACCTGTCATTTGTTACTTAACAGGAATGCTCCTTAGATATGTTTTTCCTGTAGACAAACTACTATTTTCTTTCAACTTTCATTCTAAAAAGTATCTCCAAGATTTATAATTCCAAGCTCAGCCACAGAGCGGGACGAACCCCGCCGCTGTTATCACCGGTTAAAGGATGAATCGTATTGCTGCTGTAACGGAAGGTGCCGTTTCCCTGAATGCCTACATTACCATCGCCGTGAATATATACGGCTCTTCGATTGTCACGCCCGGGCGACCGAAGCCACCACCACCATATATACCCATCGAATGAGGATCTTCGCTTATCGTTGTTTCCGTCTTTCTTTTGAAACCAGTATCGTTGCTTGGGGCTGCGGTTTTCAAGGTTTTTACTGCTGTCACCAAAATATTTGCACACTACTTCTTCAATGCTCAGAAGAAATATGTGGTCCAGAGTATCTTCCCCTCCTTTTGAACCGTACCACTCATTGTCGTTATTTTTATTCAATACCGGAATGATTCTTGTCTGTTCGGTCTCGGTGAATTTGTTATAAAACTCACCATTGAGATATCTTCTTAACGAACAGTCGACCCATGTCACATCACCGGAGTAATTATTATAGGGTTGTTGTCCGATCATGTATTCAGTTATAATCAAGGCCGCATTGCCCTGTATATCAAGAATACGCCACTGATAACCGCCAAACGGCACGATTGAACCGATATTAAACTCCCTCATTTTCTTTCTCCTTGTACAATATAAATTTCTGTAGTTCTGTTTCAATGCACCTGCAAGAGCAAGTTCTCATTATCTTTATGACTCGAAGTAACCTATAACAAAGTCAGTGCCCTTTCCTCTAAGGAACAGATTTTCATAAGCATCTCGCTATAAGGTTTTAGTCTGGCTTTATCACTAAACATCTCAAATGCCGAAAAATCCTGCGGAATCATGCAGCCCATCTGGGCGACAAGCTCCGCAATCTCTTTATAAATAGCAACAAGATCCTTCCTGCCGTTATTTTCAAAAAAATTGACAGCATATTGCCTATCGAGATATTGTTTATAGTTACACATTGTATTTAAATATGGTTCAAAATTATCGTTCCATTCGTAAGTAAGCAGTGCGTTTGCAAACGCTTTATGTGCCGAAAGGCCGTTATATTGCCCGGGCCATAAGCTTTCTTCTTTGATCAATCGCGAAGCAAGTTTTAGGGTTTCTTCGAAGATCACCCCTTCATCCGGCTTTTTGTGCTTATCACCGATTGTCAATATCCTTACCCTATTCCAATCCGCATTATAACCCTCGCGCCAGTCTGATTTTCTGAAATATCCGGTATCATCCGGTTCTTCGTTATGGTCATCCTCAACGTTCATAAATGGATTGTAGCCCAATAACACTTTGCCGTCATTGTCGTATCCGGAGATGACACAAGCATCCGAACAGTTTATCACTCCTTCCAGCGTGATTACGGGTATACCTCGGTCAATACTGTCGATAATCATGCGGCTGTCTGTTTCAAAGTCGCTTCGGATATGGTGCGAAACATCAAAGCCGAGCATTTTAAAAGTATGCTCAATAATTATCGGGGTGTGGATCACATGATAATTGCCGTGATTCCATTGTTGAATAGAGGGCATACTGAATGATGTTCGGAATGCACTTCCGGATATGGCGCATACTGTATCATAATCCAATCTTTCACCGAGTACATTCAATGCTGAAACAACACTGTTGACAAATTCGTTCTGCCTATTTGTATCAGACCAATCTACATTAAGTAATCCGGGAATTAAATTTCGTGTCATACTGAATCCTCCTTGTAATGAAAAGTCAATTGAAATAGGAGCAAATGTATGATGCTTTAATTCAGATCTTGAGAATTGAGATGGCGAACATCCAAATAAACGTTTAAATGCCTTGGAAAAAGCCTCCGGCGTTTCATATCTGCAACGAAAAGCCATTTCCGTAACAGATGCCTCATTTCTAGTCAATTTATCCGCCGCACATGACAAACGCCTGTATCGGATATATTCTCCTACGGAATACCCGGTAACAGCACTAAAAAAGTTAGAAAACGAGGATGGGGCGTAGTCAATCGCCTGACCGACAGACTCTGCAGTAATTGCCTCGAAAAGATTATTTTCAATGTATTGAATCGCTTCTTCTATTTTCTCAACCCAAATCACAAGCTCACCTCCTGTCTCTTAAGCATAACAGAATTTTATTTAAAATACTGGTCATTTTCAACGAGATATTGTCAGATCAACCTTTCAGGTTATTTATAACATCCTCTATATCATAAGCCTTGGCAGGTAAAATCATTGAATGCCCTCCCATTATTTCTTTAACTATTCTTAATTCAAGATCCATACGTCTTTTAAAATGTGCGACCATATCTGATATATCCTCAAACGCAAACTTCTTTCCATAGGGTGAGTCATTTAAATATCGCATCACAAGAGGATACCACATTTCTACACCATTTTCGTCAGAACGCTCTTTTTTAATCTTCAAAACATTACTTTCTATATCATCCGAGTAGAGATAGAGCAATATAAAGTTTTTTTGTTTGATAGCTTCAAATATTTCTCTATAAAAATCAACGATTTCTTCCTCCGTCTTACAATAGAACAATATTAATTCCTCTATTATGTTTTGAAATAAAGAACATTCAAATAAATTTCCTGTTCCCTTAAAGCTTTCTAACCGACTAAGAATTAAATTTTTAAAGTCATCAAATGATCGCCTTCCATTATATATCTCATACTGCTCCATATATTGATAAAACCCTCTTGTATCAGTCATAATTCGTGTATATTCTACTATAAAATGATTTTCTTCTTTTATTGTATGCTTTTCTATCTCTGACACTAAATCGGGAAATCTTACGAGAGTTCGCTGATATTCTTCCTCTGTCATATAACTGCACCATGCCAGTTCAACCGGAGAAATATCGCCCTCAACATACATATGATATCCATCGAGTTTTTCATATAGCGATCTCATCAATGTTGTTTTACCAGCCCCCTGTATTCCTTCTATAAATATGTTTCTCATCTAAATCCCCCAATTCCTGATGACTTTCTACTTTATTTCTTGTCTCAGCTATCTATTAAGAGAAAATCTAACCTGCTGCCAGAACGTTCATCTTCAGCGGTTGTACATAATCCCCCTAGTATAAGATTTTTATAATAAATCCCCATCTTCATCATAGAAGGAATCACAAAACCTTATCTTACCAGATATACTCACATTCCCATTAAGAAACTTAATCTTTAAATAAAGATTCTCCGGGTGATCCTCTCCTATTACAATCCCATATCTTAAAGCTGGTTCAAATCCAAATTGAGTATAATAATCTCCACCGGTAAGTGCAATCCATTCAAAATTAAGCCCTTTAGCTTTCTCCAATCCATATTCTATAAGCTTTTTCCCTATACCTTTGCGTTGATAAGAAGGCTTAACTGCCAATGGTCCTAATGTTAACCCTTCATTTATACCTATTAAGGCCTTTGATAATAACATATACCCTATTATTTGATTATTGTTCGTTGCAACAAAACATAGTTCACGAATAAATCCAGAGTCATTCCTTACCTTGTCAGCAAATTCCCATTCATTAAAAGATTCATTCTTGCCTGGTCTATCAAAAGCCTTTCTTAATATTTCTTTTATTTCAAATATATCATTATCTGCTGCTTGTCTTATAATTATGTCTTTCACAATACCCCTCCTCCCATAATTATCTTAATTTTTCTCTTGTTAACTCGCTTTTTCTTACTTTTTCATTTTTTTATAGAACCGCATTCTTCGTCAATGTCATTCCCCATGGCCTTAAATCATGGATATATGGATATTTGGGGTTCACTTAATAAGACGTCGTCTTATTTTGTTATGATCGGCCTTTCCTTATCCCCAAATCCTTACGGCAGCCCAACCTCCCATGTCATACGGGATCACCTATACCTCAGGGTCCTGAATTCCTTCGTTCTGCTTATCCATAAAGGGGCGTCATGATGCTCCTTCGCTGAGTCTCTGCTCTGATGGTGAAAAATCTGACTTCGGCTCTCTATGTTTTGTTTCTTTTTCTGTTCCATTCAGCACCTTAGGGTGGACGTCTTCCTGAATTCTACAGTTTTCCTCTTATGCTATCGCTGGCTGTCTGTGTATGTCAGACATCATCTTTTGTGCATCATACGATACACCTTTGGTCAAAATAGTATAAAAGATTCGTATCAGCTTACAGCTGATGGCTATCACGGATTGCTTCTTTTTCAGTGGATTATTTGCTCTGGTCGTATAATACTCATGCAGGGCATTGAACTCCGGGTTCGTAGCTATCAGTGGAATCGCAGCATTGAACAGTACAGCTCGCAGCTTACTTCGACCTCGTTTGCTTATGGTCGTCTGTCCTTTATGCTTTCCTGAACTATTTTCCCTTAACGAGAGTCCTGCCAGCTTTTGTATCTGCCTTGGTGATTCGAAACGCCTCGCATCACCGATCTCAGCCAGAAATCCGGCAACCGTAATCAGTCCGATACCTTTGATGGCAAGCATCTGCTCGCTTTCGGGTATCTTTTTACACAAGCCTTCTATTTCTTCCATAACAGATTCAAGCTGTGCCATTTTGTAATCATGATCCTCGAGCAGTAGTTTCATTTCATACTCAGCTGCCGAAGAGCCTTTCTTTAGGCCAATGCTACGCTTTGCTGTCTCGCACAGGGTCGTTGCCCTTTTCATCCCGACAGCCCGCAGTTTTGCATCACGCCAGATTTGATTTATATTCTCGGCTCCGAGTCCCACGATTGCTTCAGGTGTACATGCTTTCTTTAGAAGCAGCATACTGCTTTGTGATTCATAATCCCCGAATACATCTTTATATTCAGGAAAGTATATGGCAAACCATCTGGCAAATCTGTTCTTGATCTGGGTAAGTTCCCTGATAAGCCTCTTCCGATTCGCTGCCATAATTCTTAGATCTGCATACACCCCATCCGGTGTATATGGTGCACAATATCTTCCTTCTATAACGAGTTTTGCGATTACCTTGGGATCCTTGCTGTCATTCTTACTTTGGCTGTTGTCATCCAGTTCCTTGGTCTGCTTTACCGCATAAGGGTTGACCATAACCAGGAGGATGCCTTCATCTTCAAGATAAGCGCCAAGGTCAAACCAGTAGTGACCTGTTGGTTCGATACCTACGATAACATCTGACTTTTTGTTCTTGTCCTGTATCCACTGCATCCAGTTTTTGAAGCTGTCAAAACCTTCTCTGCTGTTGCTAAATTTAAAGACCTTCCCTAATTCGATGCCTCGCCAGTCAAAAGCTCTGGCGTACTGTGTTGTACTTCCGATATCGATTCCAACTACCAAAGTTGATTCTTTTACTTGATTGATTTTTTGATTTTGTTTACAATTCATTTGTGGGTGTCTCCTTCGAACGATGATTTTGTCAACCGGCCAGTTAACAATCATTATTCTATGGGTGGCACTCATTTTTTGCAAACCTGTCATTTGTTACTTAACAGGAATGCTCCTTAAATTCTTTTCTGCTAATATATATTCTAAATCTTTTTCCACCATACTTCCACCTTAAACTTTTTTAAAAAAAGAATGAGCTAATACACTTAAAGTATATTGGCTCATTCTTTTTAAATGATTTTTCTCAATCCCTGACTTGAATTCGGAGGTTTTTTACCTTTTCATATTGGATTCCGGAGAAGGCTTACGATCTGCATTTTCAGGTTTTTTCTTTTCTTTTTCAATGGCTTGCAATGCTTCTGTTTTACTTCCGGTGGTGGATCGAACCGAGAAAGCAATATTCACAATATGATCCGATATTCTTTGCAATGAAAACAGAACGGAATATATGCTTTTTGATACCTCAACCGGGTACATTTCGGAACTCAGGCGTATCACATGTTCGTTACGCGTAGAGGATATTAGTTTTTTAATTTCCTTGTGAAGATTTGAAATTTTTCTGAAATTTTCGGTTCTACGCTTTGTAAACGCATCGAACCCCAAGTCGAACATTTCGGATATATGCCCGTAGATTAGGTCAAGCTCATCTTTGGTCTGATCTAAAAACTTTACATTATTCTCCTTCATGTAGCTGGTTTCTTTTACCAAAAGGACCGCATAATCCCCCAACCGCTCAATATCGTTTGTTACATGATGTAATCCGGCAATCAGTTTTTCGTCATCAGCGAATTTAGTAGCTGATGAAATCTTGATAAAAAAGCTTGTGAGCTTATTTGTCAAGAAATCAATACGATATTCCGTATCGGCAATTTTTTTGCTTTCGCTCATATCTTCGTTGACCAACGAAGCAAAAGAACGATCAATGTTCTCCTTTGCAAGAATCGCCATATCGTGCAGTTCCTTTAATGCTTGTTCAACGGCAACCGCCGGAGTTTGCAAGAAACGCTCATCAATATATGACAATTCTTCCAACTTCTGTTGTTTATCTTTCACTAAACTTGTCACTAAATTGACTAACGGGTCGATAAATATGAGTAACACTAAGGTATAGAGAGTATTATAAATCAGGTTAAATGTTGCAAGGCTAAACTGGGGTTTCCCGGGGAATAGACTTTCAAACATGTTGCTAATAGGTGTTCTGAAAAGAACCAGAATAATCGAAAAAGCTACCGCACCAATTACGCTGGTAATCAAATGGAACAATGCGATACGTTTCCCGTTGGCGTTCGTAGACAAGGAGGCCATAATGCCATCGCTACATGTTCCTATATTTGCTCCCATCACTAAAAAGAACGATTGATCTATATTGTGGATAACTCCCGTGGCCAAGAACGCTATAAAAACACCTGTCGCTGCCGTAGATGACTGTATGATGCCTGTAAATAAAATTCCTAATATCACCAGCAAGATGGGATTTTGCATGATTTCATATTTGAATACTTGAGAGAGTTGAATACTCAGCGTCGAATTTGGTCCACCGATTGCTGTTTCCATCACTTCCATTCCGATAAACAACATTCCGAATCCGATTAAAAATGGTGCAATTTTATTAAGGGTTTCGTTACTAGTGGAAAAAACAATCATGACACCGACAAATGCAATCGCTGCAAAAACAGAACTAATGCTAAATCCGCCTTTACTGATACCTGAAAGGGCAAACATAAACGCGGTAAGAGTGGTACCTACTTTTGCGCCTAAAATAAAACCTGAGCCTTGCTTGACTGTTACAATATTCGCATGAGCAAGTCCAACTGTCATAATCGAAGAGGCTGAAGAAGATTGGATAAGTACGGTAGCTCCGATTCCAATTCCGTAATTACAGATTCTGTTTTTATTGATTTTTTTGAAAAGATTTCTTATTCCTGATCCTGCGCTTCGTTCCAAACCAGAGCTCATCTGCTTCATTCCAAACATAAACACAGCGACTCCACCTAACATAAGCAGTAAATTCATTAAAATTTCCATTATATTTTTCCTAACTTTTATTATTTTTCTGTATCTTTGATTTATATATCGGATTTTACTCAATCATATTAATTTCTGTTAAAATAAAATAAGACTCATAAATAGCTTTTTTCATCAGCATGTCCAAGATAAATTCTCCTTTATTTTTCCTTTCATTTATTATCCCCCCATCGTCCTACCTATTATAAACCCAAGGGCAGATAATCTCAATATTTCCATCCTAAACTCTATGGCAAATTTTTGTAACAGTTCAGCCATCGACACCACGAAGTCAAAATTGCGTCTCTATGTAATTTTGCGAGTGCTCCAAGCACCAAAATATTGTGCCAAATGCTTTATCTTGGCACTTTCCATTATTTTTCTCACAAGTTACTCATTGTATTCGCCAACTTCAGTTGGCATATCTTTTGACAGTGAAATATCAATAATTCGAAATTATTCTTCCCTTGTTTTTGTATTCTTTATTGGATTAGAGACTAAAAGATAATTTTGACCACCAATATTACACTTCATATTTACCCCCAATATCTTCATATTTTTTACCACTGTCTACTCGGCATTTTACAATCTTCATTCCATACAAAAACCAAATATAAAAATACCAGAAAACCAGTGTAATTGTTGGATATTCTATTTTCATCAGTTTCATCACAATCGCAGTCAATATCATCGCTGCCGAAAAAATATGTAGTAACAGCCATTTGTTTTTTCTTTCTGTCCATATGTGAATAACTGTCGCCACCATGAAAGAATAATCCATTAGCAGTATAAACACACCTACAATACTAAACCATTTTAATTCCATACCTTCATAAAACACTCCGGCGATTGCTAAGGTTGTTGCTATAAATACCCAATAATCAAAATAAACAAGTAATTTTTTCATATCCTCTCCTTCATAACTTCCAACTTTATTTGATAAAATCCAACCCTTTTGCTTCACGAGCTTTTTTTATCGCCATACCTATTGGCTTGAAATCAAGTTTTCTTTCGTCTTGCTATATTTTAATATTACCCCGTATCATTTTACATTTCGGGTGACGATATTTGAACGAAGTACATTTTTATATTAAGTAGTGTATAATTATTTGCTATCATTCGTCAATCCGTATATAATTACTATATACTATTTTGACGAAAGGAAGTTGAATACATGGATTACATTTCTGTAAAAACTGCTTAAAAAAAATGGGGCATCTCAGAAAGACGGATACAAAAATTATGTGAAGCAAATATGATTTTTAAAGAAAAATTCTAATACGACAACAATATGTCACATTACAAAGTATAAACACGCTACGTTGTAGCTGACCAAAGGAGGGAACAATTTGATTTTACAATATGACAAGCAATTTAATATGTTCCCCTCACATATTGAGTTGAGAAAATATGTTCAATATTATAACATCGTATTTCCATCAAAGGATATGTTTACAGAGCATTATATGCTTATGCCTAACGCTTGCGGAACATTGTCGCTTGCTTTCGATGGAAATACAGTCATTGCTGAACTATGGGGAGCGTCCCTCACCCCCATATTGTTAGGCACGGAGCCAAATAGTTATAATGTTTTAATGCTTATCCAGCTTTCCCCCTATGGGTTGTATCAAATCACACGCCAAAACCAAGCGGAATTTGCAGACAAACGCCTTTCGCTTGTGGACATCGACAACGAGTTGTTCCGTTTATTGCATCATGCTTTTGCAGTATCAAAAACTGTAACCGACTTAGCAAACGCTTGCGAGGAAATTTTATACGAACGTATGGAACATCATGTTGTTTCAGATGCTTTGCTATTGGCAACCAAAGCGATTTCTGATAATCATGGACAGCTACAAGTGAAAGAGATTGCCAGACTATCTTGTTATAGTGAACGGCAGCTAAACCGCTTGTTCCACACACAAATTGGAATGAATGTTAAGGACTTTGCACGTTTAACCCGCTTTAATTATGTATTAAAGCACATTCAAAAATCGCCCTGCTTTTTTGCGGCATTGTCACAACAAGCTGGCTATTTCGACCAAGCTCATTTCGATAAAGATTTTAAGGCAATTAGTGGTGTTTCGCCCAAAGACTATCTGAAAACAATGTCCGATTTTTACTATGACGGCACAGAGATATACGATACAATATCCTCGGTAAAGGAGGATTGAAAAATGAAATATCAAGGTTGTCTTTTGGCGGTTAAGGATATAGCCGCATCGAAACACTTTTATGAAAAGGTACTTCATCAAAATGCGGTCATGGATATTGGTGTGCATGTGACGTTTGAGGGCTTTTCGCTGCAACAAGGATATGCTGAACTTGTTGGCTTGGCGGATGATAGTGTGAAAGTGCAGTCACATAACTTTCAAGTCTATTTTGAAGTGAACGATTTAGACAAAGTGTATGCCGAAATGAAAAGCATATCCAATTTGCAATGGGTACACGAAATCAAAGAATACCCGTGGGGACAGCGTGACATTCGGGTATATGACCCCGATAAGCACATTGTAGAAATTGCAGAGGACATGACCACGGTTATTAAACGCTTTTTTAATCAAGGCATGTCGGCAGAAGAAGTTGCTACACGCACAATGTTCCCTCTTGAGGTTGTAAAACAGTATGCGTTAGGCTTTGGTATGTGATACACGGCGGCTTTGGTAAATCAAAGCCGCTATTTTATTCCAAACAAGATCGGAGGAGACGGACAATGAGTAAATATGAACCGCTTTGGAAGGCGATAGGTCAACGCACGGAGAACAGCTTCGCACTGACCTATGCCGAGATTGAACAGATTCTGGGCTTTCCCATCGACCACGCCTTTTTAACCTTCAAGAAGGAGCTGCCTGCCTACGGCTACGAGGTGGGTAAGATCTCCATGAAGGCACAGACGGTGACGTTCAAACGCTGCGTTTGACAAGCGGCTGCGTTTCTGCTATCATCGGCTTCACCCATCCAAGAGGAGGAACACTATGAACTGGGAGCCATGGACAGGCTGTTACAAAATAAGTGATGGCTGTACAAATTGCTATTTTTATGGGCCGTATGCAAAACGCTATGGTCAAGGCACAATACAAAAAACAGATAAATTTGATTGGCCCGCAAGGAAAAATGCCAAGGGCGAATACAATATCAAAGGCAACAAAATTCTTCCAACCTGTTTTGCGACTGACTTTTTCCTGCCAGAAGCAGACGAGTGGCGTAAAGACATTTGGGCTATCATCAAGGAAAGAACTGATATTGATTTCTTGATTTTAACAAAGCGAATTGACCGTTTTCTCGTATCACTTCCACCCGATTGGGGTGCAGGCTATGACAATGTGAATATTGGTTGTACTGTCGAAAATCAAGCATTAGCTGATTACAGACTGCCACTCTTTTTATCTTATCCGATAAAGAGACGGTTCATCGCTTGTGCCCCACTCTTAGAAAAGATAGATTTGACACCGTATCTTCGTGGAGTAGACCATGTGACTGTTGGTGGCGAAACAGGGCGAGAATCCCGTATATGTGACTATGATTGGGTACTTAATATTCGGGATCAATGTGTAAAAGCAGATGTAACATTTTGGCTAAAAAATACAGGTTCCCTTTTCAAACGTGATGGTGTGGTAGAAAAAATAAATCCATTTAAACAAACCAGTGTAGCCAAAGAGCTTGGCATAGATATTTTAAACGGAAAAAAATTGTTCTGATAAAATAATACATTTAGCTTCAAAGATTTCTCTAGCATACTGGTTTATCGAAAAATCTATATGTTCAAATGCTTCATGCGCGGGATAGTATGTCCCGTGAATGTAATTAGTCATGATTACGTACTCAGCATCTGCAAATATATCAGGATTCCAGAGTTGTTCGACATTTACATGGTAGAACTCCGCCCCAGTTTCATCAGCTCCACGCTTGATGTAAACAAAGATTTTATGTAACGTTTGAGGATCGAAATGTACTATGGTTTCTTTGCCGCTCAAATTCCGCATCTGTCACATCACTCAGGCCATATTTATCAATAGGCAGTATCAGTTTTTCATAATTGGCGATTTCGTCTATATCATGAATCCTGTGAGCAAAGCTTTCCATAAGCGTGAAAATAAAGAGAAAAACAAGGCTTTCTTCATCAATATGGAAGTTGTCCAAATAGCCTATTTTTCCTTCGATGGCGTTAGAAGCAGCGACCATATGCTCCATCTCGTTGCGTCCGACGTAAGTGATTATCTTACCGCAAGTTGCAATATACATCCGACTTCCATTATGAGGGTTCCCTAGATCATCCGGGTCAATACTTAGACAATACCGCAATAATTCTTCAGCATCAACATCTGCAGCATTAATCATCGCACGAAAAATTTATCAGCTGTATCCAACACAGGAGCCGGGATTTCAGCATTAGGCGTAAAAAACAGATATGTGGGTACGGAGTGATATTTTAAAAATGTGTTAGGGTATCCAATATGAAAGACACCGCCGTGTGGTGCTTTTTTCATTGATCGTAAGTAATAATTGATTTTCCAGAACTCTGGCGTTGTAGCAATACTCTGTATGAGACTCTTCAGTTTTTCTGACAATACCATTTTTCATCTCTCCTTTCTGGAGTAGTTCTTATTCTAAATCAATATTAAGCACTATATTATTTGCATCTTCATAATACATAACTGTTGTCCATACGGTGTACCAGTAATCATAGGGAACATAAACGTCAGCCAGATATTTGGAATCTGCAGGCTTCATTTCGTCAAATCCCTGATCAATGATACCCTTTGGCGTTAGAAAAAAGGTACCGCAATGCTCTCCAGAGGATTGCAGGTCAAGCGTCACGATTCCAAGTCCCATATGCCCTGTGTTACGTCCTACTATAACCGCCGACTCATCAACAAACTTATAACCGCCGTAATCCAGATCATCTGTTCCGTAAACTTCTACAAATAAATCGTGCATTTTCTTCAGGGCTTCCTTAGCATACATATTGTCCTGGATATTGCGGGAACGATCCAGCTCCTTAAAATCCAACGTGGGCAGCAGTGCATTCAGCCGTTCTATATAAACTGCTTACAAATCCATCTTATCCATTCTCTAATACACCTCCTATTAGTTTAAAAGGGTTCTAAGGCTATCCTCTCTTTATCATATCAGAATAAGAGAGGTACAGATTGTTCGTCAATAATTTACATCTCACATAGTCGGTATCTCCATTCGTTAGTCGTACAGACTCAAATTTGCAAATATTTTTTAAATGTTTCTTTTTAAAAGGCATTCCATAAAAAAACAAAGATAAATACGCAGCCCCACGCATTTCCAGTGTATTCCTTTACCATCAGCATACCATACACAATCATAAATATAGTTAGCATTTCAATAATACCTTCGGCAGTCACGCCGATTGCGCCATGGATAATGATACACAGCACAGGAAATAGCTCCCCAATTGAGCCATCTATTCTTACTTGGATATCGCCGGTTAATTTTATCACTGATTACTACATAATTGAAGCCCTCAAAGAAGCCCCAAGCAAGGGGGGGTATCAGCATCCCAACAACATTTACCGGGAAACCACTTGATAATACTTCTTGAGTTGTCCAAACAGATTGAAAGGGCAAGTAGCTTGTGATTTGTTTGGTGAACAGCATAAAGGCAATGTAAATTCCAAGTACCGCAAAAGAAATAAGAGCAATAGCTCATAGATCCACGTCTAACTTCCGTTGTTCCATTGTCAATTCTTTTTTTGCCATATTATCTTCCAAATTTCGCCTGCTTATTTCTTAAACACCACTTTTTATATGACTACAGAAATCTCTCTATGGTCCATAGTTGATATAACCGGTGCTTGGCTATATTACTTTTTATTTGGCTTCCGCTTAATTTGTAAAAGCTTTTCCATATCAGAAAACAGGGAAGTATCAGTCAATTCAAACATCATCCACTTACCGTCATGATAGGTGGTAGATTCATCGTAAATACGTTGTACTTCTACGGAATAATTGTTTCTATCGGTCTCAAATTCAACTCTTTCATCCTTACCGAAAATAATCATGAAGCCAAACACAGCTTCTTTTGCGTATAAGGCACATAAGGTTTTGCCACCCCTGCGATACTTATACTCATAGGTCCATCTTTTCCCACCGCTGTTCCAAAGACGTTCCATATCGTATTTTGCTTCAATTAAATCGGTGAGCTTTATCCATACATCAAATAATGCTTGACCAATTAAAGAAATCATTTCTTCATTGGTTGGTATCTTCATAAGCATTCTATTCCCTCCATGCGCACTTTTTTCTATACTGCGATATACCAATATACGCCATACTTATCAACGACATCAGCACAGCAGGAACTCCAAGGAAGTGAACCCAGTTCTAATAGCACCGTTCCATCCTTCGCTAACATCTCATATGCCCTTTTTACTTCTTCTTCACTCTCAAAGTTAATCCCATAGCTCATAGTTGGGCGTGATCCTTCTAATGATGATGTGAGCATGATATTAACAAAGTTATCATTATGTGATTCACTGACAGCAAATATTTCCTGTCCGTTTCTAAGTAATGATGCATGCATAAATGTGCCCTCCGGAAATTTCTCATGGTATCCCAAGGTCAGTCCAAAGGCTTCTGTGTAAAGTGCTACAGCTTCAATGGTATTTTTTATATATAAAGTTGCTCCCAGTTTCATCCTGTACCTCCTTCATTAATCAAGTTTTATAAAGCCGGACATATGATCCTGGCTTCAAACAAGGCTTCAAAGGTATTGGCTGCTCCACCGTGTTCCATAATCTTTCCGTCTATCACTTTATCAACATTCACACCAGTAATGCATAACTTTTTGCCGGAGGGCTTCATACCCAACCATTCTCCCTTATGGGTTCCTTCCATAATAAACTCAGAGATAACAAAGCTACCATCACAGTATTGGCGTGTAATACTCATCTTTAGATCGGGGTAAGTCGTCCTCACCTCAATCATGTGCTGCTGCATACCCGATACCCCAACAGGTATTGTTTTGTCTCCTAATCGGATCACACACTCTTCGGATACATAGTCAGGAACTTCACTAATTAAATGATTGGAAGTAACATGCTCGTAAAAATATTTTACTTTTTCCTTATAATCCATACCGTTTCTCCTGTGATTTTTATATTATAGTTTTACTTATGATCCTTAAATACCGAACATTATATACGATTTGAAGTTCCTTCTGCATAAACCGCCCTCCAAAATATGATCTTTATAAAAACGGCTTCTATAAAGAATTGATACCTTCTGTAACATGACGCTAACATCTAGCAAGAAGATGCTTCTTGCAGCTCTGTATATTTCTCACGTAATAATGCGGTTGCCCAGTGATAGGCATCTGCCGTCTCATACCCTCGATAAACCGGTTCCTGTGCCACAATCATGAGCAAATAGAGATCATACCAAACAATTCTCCGTTTTTCTTCTTCCGCAAATTCTTCAATTCCGTATCCCCTCAAAAAGTCAGCCGATTGGGCGTAGGACCGGAATCCCACTTCCATGAGCGGATCACCCCACAGGCAGCGCTCCCAATCGATTATACCTGTAAGCTTTCCGTCCTCAATGAAGATATTGCCGTCCCATATGTCCCAATGAACCAGACGGGGCGTTACGATGCTTTTGAATATTCCCTTATCTTGCTCCAGTAATCCGAACAGCTCACTTGAGGAAATAGTCAGGTCAATGCTTTCTTTCTCGGCATCCAGTATGACGGCTCTCAGCATTTCAGCAAAAACATCAAACCAGATTTTCCCTTGAAGAGCCGTTTTCCCGGGATACCCAAAGCTGCCGTTTGTTATCCGGTTAATCTCTTTATTCAAGGAACCTACCAGAAAATGAATATGGCTTACTTGCCCGGAAGTCAACAATGGCTTCTGAGAAGACAGGCTTTTCCCATTTAATTTCTGCATAAAAAAATAGGGGGAACTGCAAAGCGTGCAGGATGGATCGTAAAACTCCACTTCCGGCAATGGGATATTGGTTTTTTGCGCTGCCAACCGCATCGAGCACACTTCCGCTTCCATGATATTTTGTTCATAGGTCATGACCGTTACTTTGGGGTCAGGTGCTATCTTCAGGACGCTTTTCGTCCCATCTTCAAAAGAAACTTCATAAGCGATATTAAAATAACCTTCTGTCAGCTCATGCAGATCTTTAAGCATTCTTTCCGGAAATGCGTGCCCAATCAGCATCATGAGTGTGGATTCGCTTTGGATATTTTTTGTTAAATATGCCATTTTATCTCCCTTAGTCGTTCGTCATTACATTCTTACAGCGGTTATTTGAATGCTTGTAAAGCTTGTCCATAAATCCTAGCATTTCTATCAACTGTTCAGCCAGTTCGTTGTTGATACTGTGCCAACGATAACCATAACCTGGAAAATAAGGGCATAAGTCATACTCTTCGCCTTCATGAACAACCTTGATTACGGCAAGTGAGCGTGTGCCTGTTTGATCGGTCTGCACACAATATCTACATCCGTCACATTTTTTCGTGTGCTTTATGATAAAGTTTTTTATATTGGTATTTGCTGAATCAAAAGCCTTCAAGTATGTTTTCAAGCCATTTGGTATGCACAAACCAAAAACAACAGGATTTTCAAAACAGGAGTCATATCGTGCCGATATGCCTGTATGCCTGATTTTATATTCAAATCCGCCGGTTGGACGATCTTTGCTCCACATAGGGTTTGCGTAAGTCAAGGACAGCTTGCAGTCACTGGCCGTGATGTTGTAATTATCAAATCTTCTATATCCTTGTCCAATCATCCAGTTTTCAAGTTTGCGAAATGCCTTTTCCCCAAGCAGATATGCATAGATGTCGGAAGTGTACGGGTACTCTTTATTGAATAAGCAAAATGAAAACTCGGTTAAGTTACTGTCAGGACGGGTTGACAGCCAAATCCAGGCGGCAGGTAGATTTGCAAAATCGTTAATGCCGAGCCTGGAGAGGATTGCTTTTTGCCTCTTATTCCATTTCACCTGAGAGCCCTGGCCCATGAGAAACATATTTTGCAGTAGCATATCAATCGTTTTACTAAATTTTCTCATATTAACCTGCAATTCAGGCTTGCCATACGAAGATTTAATAAACCCGGGATAAGCATCATCCTCATGAAGGGATGCGACAAAAAGCAATGGCTCGTCAAAAGCTAACTGATATAGCTTTTTTATTGTAATATAGAACTGTTCTTGTTCGCCCACACTTACACTCCCATGATCATCAGGAACAAACGGTGGAAGCAAATGGATATAAGCCTGCGCTATTCTTTGTTCTAAATTCTCAAAAATCATCTCTAACCTCTTCTACAGAAAAAGATATGAAGTTCAACAGGTACTCGGTTACGATGCAATCAAAAGCAAGAGGAGCTAGTCCTCATATAAGTCAGGGACAATCACAAATTCCCCCACGTTGACTTTCGTTTTCTGCCCCTCGGTTTCTAAATAAAAGCTGCCCTCGATGACGTAAAACAATTCATCCGAATGCTCATGCACATGAAAGTCTAATGTACGATTTTCTACTTGCACAACACTAAGAACATGCTCGTTTAACAGTCCTATTTTTTTGTAGACATATAGTTCCGAATTCTTATTGACTTCATCGATTAAATTAACCACCTGCATAAATGTACCTCCATATTATTAGTTCATTAAGATTGCACCAGCAATTGCACGTTATGCCTTATCATTGCATGATTTTATATTTACTCGGATAAAAGCTTTCCAGCACCAAAACTTCCACCGTTTTTCCCTTATATGTTTCCAGCCAATTACTGTATTCTGAATTCTTCCATACGCTTCCGTCCTCAAATGATATTTCTTTTATCTGATATAGTGCGTATGCTACATTGTTCGGCTGTGCATTTTCTATCTCTGGCCAGTCCATTTTTTCACTGTCATACAAGGACCAACCACCCGTGGCATTATAGGTCTGTTGCGGCAAGAGATCGAGTTCCTCTTTTACCAAGTACTCATAGGTGCTTTCAGATGAAGAGTCCAGAAAATTCCACTGTAACTTTAACGGCTTGCCAGACGCATCATAACCCAACATTCCATACTGGATTCCAGTTATTGTCTTATCCGTATTGTTTGTTTTAATATCATGCAAATACGGGTGGCCATTATCATAATAGGACAACTCAACGTTCTCAAAAATAAAGGATTGATTATTATCGGTAAATGTAACCTGGGATTTTTCCTGATTAGATTGACTAGGTTCGCTTGTTTCTGCTGACCATGCTAAGACAGAGATCAAACCAATTACTAGTATAGTAGCCATACAAATTGTTAAAAAAGAAAACTTTTTGTATAACATAATCACTTGTTCCCCCCCTGATTGCTGCTTAAAGACACTAGATATTTCTTAACCCCTAGCCAAAAAAGTCCTGCTTTCAAATCTTTAACAGGTATCTGAGGATCTTGTGGGTGTTTTTTTGAAATATCCTGCAAGCAGTAACCCTCTTGAATGACAACAAATTTACAGGTTCCCGGTTCTAAGGCCTTGCTTGGACAGCCATAGATGCATTTTAGGCAGAAATGACATTGATCAGCAAAGGTTGGTTTTCCATTTAACATAGTTATATTACCGGAAGGGCAGTGCCCTACACACCATCCGCATTTTGTACAGTGCTCCAATACCTTTATCCGCTTACCCCAGTAGTGTCCACCGAAGGTTTCCAGTTTTCCCATCATAGAAAAAATTCTGTCAAACCAAAATGGCTTGCTTTTTTTACAGATACCCAGCAGTAAATCGCTGGTGATTTGAGCAACGGCTTTTGGTAATGCCTGCATTAGCAGATAGGGTAATGGACCCGGTGCAGGTGCAACCCAGTTGGAGGGCATGACAATCATTCTTTCATATAAAACATGGTAGCCTTTTTTTGTTAACCGCTTGATACTGCTGACTCGGCAGGCTGTGTTAGGACAAACCTCTCCAGCTCCCGAAACTGAGACTACAGCCGCGGAAATGCGTTTTACAGTATCCAATCCATCAATCCACTTGTAAACTGCATCTGGTGCATTGAATGCATGGACCGGAAACAGCAAGAGAAGCAAACCATGGTCACATTGGTCATGATCCATTCCATCGGTTATCTTTTCAATGGTGCATATACAGCCCTCTGTTTCTAATCGGCTTTGGAAACTCTTTGCCGCTAATTCTGTACCGCCGGTGCCAGAATAATAGGCGATTTTTATGTTGGAATATGTATTCATCATACTATGTACCTCGCTACTCTGAAGCGATTGCTTGAATTAGTCGGTTTACATGCTCAAATAACAGCCAATCCTGGTTTTGGGGTGACGTAAAAGGCGGAATACCTCCAAAAGATTCTATGCATATAGCCAATTTCATAACGACTTTGCGTAATTTATTAGAAAAGGCTTTGCTACTATTCACTAATTGTTTTTTTATTTTTTCGGCTAACTAAGATCGCTTTTACTACTTTCATCAATTCCTTACTCTATTCCTAAACATATCCGCAATCCACTCACCTTTAGGGCAGGGTGCGTCCGGCAATACTGCCATTTGCTCACAGATACCTTGAATAGCGCTCCAATAGGCAATACTCAATGCGTAAGGATCACCATCGCGAATCACACCTCGCTGCTGACCACGACTCATTAAATCTATGGTGGAAGTGTAAATATCCAGTGCCATAACATCGTCTTTAAGCGATTGAGGCGCAGATTCGGTGTAGTATATCTGACCCATCAAAACAAACATTTTGGCCGCAAAAGGGTGTTCTTTCAAACCGCTGAATATGGATTCTGCAGTGTTTTGCAAATAGGACAATGGCTCGTCCTCTTCTGTTGGCAGCGCGTTATCCGGGCCAGAAATTCCGATTTTAATCAACTCTTCATAAAGCGCTTCCTTGGACTTAAAATAATGAAACAAAAGCCCCGTACTCATGCCAACCGCCTTGGCAATGTCCGTGACTTTTGTTGCAGCATATCCTTTTTTTATAAACAAATCAAGTGCTGCCGAAAGAATCTCCCAATACCTTTTTTCTCTTTGATCATCTCGAATGCCCATATACTGAACCTCTTTTCACTGAATATATATTCAGTTTATTAAGTATGGTATATGTTGTCAAGAGAAACATAGTATATAATTTAAAATCGATGTGTTTAATCTTTTTCTACGTTCAAATCTATATGTTTTCATGCAGATACCTATTTCATTGCATGCCTCATCAACGGCTTGTATGACGGAAAAAGGCTTGTTCATCAAACTGGATTAGCGAAAGCACACGGCCGCACTTTCAATGCGATGAAACCTTTGCTAATATGAGATACGGCTATTTGCGGTTGCGGTCCAATCAGGACAGGTTCTCCTATGCCGAAATTGATGACAGCGTGAACGTAATTTATATCGACCTGGAGACCCTCGCCTGAGCATTTGACGAAACGCCTGTGCAGAGGTGTTGTTTTCCATGGTAGCTGTCAGTTCTGTATTATTCACCGTTATTTTCACCTGGCATTCTCCCTCCAGGGGAACACTCCAAAAGCCAAATGGGGTAAAAAGATAAAGCACGGTTCCAATCACGAGCAGGATGACAGCAATTATAACGATAGGCAAAGGCTTCACCTTCTTTCGTTTTCTTATTACCGGTGTTTCCATTCTGATTTTCCTCCCTTATAAGCCGCTATATATTTTGTCACTGACTTCCTCTAACTACTCATTGCTGCAATTTTCTCCCGGTACTTCAATGGACAAATGGCTGAACCAGCTATCCTTTTTCGCACCATGCCAGTGCAGGAGATCCGTTGGGATATCGATCACACTACCGGGAACCAGTGAGATTGGTTCCTTCCCTTCTTCCTGATACCAGCCTTCGCCTGCTGCGCAAATCAAGATCTGTCCGCCGCCATGGCTGCCCCTGTGAATATGCCAAAAGCAGCGGGAACCAGGAGAGAAGGTGACATTGGCAAGCATGAGTGCTTTTCCTGCCATCTTCAGTGGCTTCAGATAAGATTTTCCCGTCATGTTCTTTGCCAGCATAAAATTGGGAATCCCGGTTCCAAATAGATTCGCTTTCTTAAATTCATTGAAACTTGTATATTTCACAAAATCGCCTCCCTGTACTAAACTGTTTCCAACTCAATTTTCAACTGTATCAATTCCGGCAACGCTCTCACCTGTTCCAGTGCCGTTTCATCCAGATGAGCAATGACCATCATTCCCCAATGCTTCTTTGAAGCCGCTTCTCCATCAAAGAATATGTGAAGCCGTCCCCCAGCAATGCTGATATCTCCGTTTTTCCATCCTGATTGGGTTTCCGTCGGATCAAAGACACCACAAGCTGTCATGCAGGTATAACCATTTGAAGAGCGGCAAGCAGACAGCTTGAGTGGTAAACGTTTTTTTAGATCCTGTGCTGCAATCGTGTGATTGAGCGATGTTTTTATAATTACTTTCCCAGCTGTAAGCGTAATCGGTGTTGTCAATGATATTCTTCCCCGTAAAACATCCATGCGTCGTTGGTATTTTATCTTTAAAACTTTTATATCCTCGTGTTGCTTTTTCGCTTCAAGGATATTATAATTGTAATTGGAACAGCCAATGATTGCAATTGCCAGTATTTTTATCATGTGGTTTACGCCACACATTTAAAAATCTGGATAGTATAAGGAGTGAACTAGAATGATTGGAGATAAAAAAATAGACCTGAGAGTCCAAAAAACAAAGGAAGCGATTATGAATACCTTTCGGGAAATGGTCTGTGAAATGGATGCCAATGAAATAACGGTCAAGGAATTGACAGAACGTGCCCGCATTCATAGAAAGACTTTTTATCTGCACTACACTTGTATTGAGGCTTTATTTGAAAATGTTCTCAAAGAGGCTGCTTCCCTTTATTTTGAGGAGATTGACAAAATTCCTGCCTCCATGCCGATGAACGAAGCAAACCGGGTTTTCTTTGAATGTATCGGACAGCAGGACATATTTATGGAGCGGCTGATTTGTGCTCCCAGCTATCGGACTTTCTGTAATAAAATGTTTACTGTGGCATTAAAACATAATCGCAACCGTCATAATCCCTATGCCCATCTATGCCAGGCAAAGCAAAATATTATCAACAATTTTCTGGCAACCAGTTCGCTGGATATATATCGGCAGTGGGTGGCTGACGGGAAGGCGATTCCATTAGACGAACTGACAGAGTTAAGCGAAACGCTGCTCAGTCATGGGGTTTCTTCTATACTTGAGAAATAGATATGTTCCCAAGAACGACCGTTCCTCAATTTCAGCCATAGACATGTTTCCGACCACTATCACACTTTAACAAGCTAAAATCCGTATCGATAGATATATTTCCCCAGAACGCAAAAAACGGCGGAGCCAGTTTTCCAACTAGCTCTGCCGTTTTTCTATATTCTCTAAAACCCCATTAAATCAGCCTTTCAGCCATCTACCCGTGACATTAATACTACCGTCTCAACATGCACCGTCTGTCCAAACTGATCCACAGCCCGCACTTTCACCACTTCATATCCGCCTTCGCACAGCACTTTCATATCTCGGGCCAGGGTAGCGGAGTCGCAGCTCACATATACGATTCGTTTCGGCTGCATCTTGAGCATTGTGTTGAGACAGGCTTCATCACAGCCTTTTCTAGGAGGGTCTACGACGATAACATCTGCATAGATCCCCTCTTTTTCATATTTCTCAGGGAGTACTTCCTCCGCTTTTCCTACGAAGAATTCTGCATTGGTAATTCCATTCAATTCAGTATTTTTCCTTGCATCTTCGATTGCCTGCGGTACGATTTCGACTCCATACACCTTCTTTGCTCTTCCTGCCAGGAATAAAGAAATCGTTCCAATACCGCAGTATAGATCCCATACTGTTTCTTTCCCTGTAAGCCCTGCATATTCCAATGCAAGGCTATAGAGCTTCTCGGTCTGCACCGGATTCACCTGATAAAAGGAAAGCGGAGAAATACAAAAATCAATGGACTGATTCGTCAGGGAAAAATCAGAAGTATTCCTCACATGAATCGTGTCCATAATCGTATCACGCCCCCAAATAGTGCGTACTTCTTTTCCCATAATTACATTAGTCCGTTCCATGTTGATACTTAATGACACGCTTGTTATCCCAGGAACTTTTTTCAGCAGATCAACAAGCTGATCTTGTGCCGGAAGAGACTTTTTCAAATTGACCACCAGACATACCATAATTTCTCCGCTGGTAAAGCCTTTCCGAATCAATATATGTCTTACAGTTCCTTTTCCGCTCTTCTCATGATAGGCTGTTATGCCGTTATCTTTCATATAGGCAAGAACTATCTCTAATATCTCCTGGTTCTCCTTCACACCGAGGGCACAATCAGTATTAGCAATAATATCATGGGTTCTTCCGGCATAAAAGCCGGAAATCAAATTCCCTTCTTTGTCCGTTCCCACCGGGAACTGTGCTTTATTACGATAATAATACGGCTGTTCCATACCTACAATCGGTTCCATCACAGTTTCCACAAGTTCTTTGTCGAAACCTCCGATTCTGATCAGATGATTCCGCACCTTATTCTGTTTATATTCTAATTGTGCTTCATAGCTCATCGCCTGAAGCTGACACCCTCCGCACTGTCTGTAATATTTACAGATTGGTTCGGTACGAGCCGACGAAGGAGCAAGCACCTTCTCTAATTTGGCATAGGCATAGTTCTTCTTTGCCTTCATAATCTTACAGCTCACAACATCTCCGATTACCGCATCTTTTATGAAGAGGGTATAGCCGTCTATCTTACCTATACCCTCTCCGTCATTTCCCATATCATCAATTGTCACTGTAAGAATGTCATTTTTCTTGTATTCCTTATATTCCATTCTCATTCTCCATGGTTACTGTTCACAGGCAAACCTGTGAGCAGTAACTGTAACCTATATGCACGCAAAATATCTTTTCAGCTTTCTTACTCCTTTTATTCCAGCTTCGTTCCCCTCAGGTTGGATTCGAACAATCGGTTGTATCCAAGCCATCCTGATTCTGTAGATGCATTTAGAATCTCTGTGAATGTCTGAATCTTAGCATCTGTATTATCTGCAAAGTTAAGAGCGACTGCTTCTATAATTGCAGGCTTTTTCGGTGAACCATATTCGTATTCTCCATGATGAGCGAGAATACAATGCTTTAACTCGCCTGAAAGAAGAGATGGGAATCCTTCGATTCTTCTTATTTTCTCTCCAATCATCTCCGTCCCTATTATAATATGTCCAAGGAATTGCCCTTCATCGGTATAATCATTTTCTGGGAAAAGAGATAATTCTCTCGTCTTTCCTATATCATGACAAATAGCTGCGCTGATTAATAAATCTTTTTTTAACAGAGGATATGCCTTGCAGTAATAATCGCATAACTTCACAACACCTAAGGTATGCTCGAGAAGCCCGCCGACGAAACCGTGGTGAACAGTTTTCGCCGCAGATGATTGCTTGAATGTCTTAATAAACTCCGTATCCTCTACAAAAAATGCTTCCATAAGCTTTCTCAAGTATTTATTCTCAATCGCTCTTATGTAGCTTAACAGCTCTGCGAACATTTCTTCTATATTCTTACTGCTCACCGGAAGATAGTCTGCAGGATTGAATTCACCCTCCTGGCATCTTCTGATACGCTTTACATTAACTTGAAGTGCATTCTGAAAGCTCGTCACATCCCCGTATACTTCAATATAGTCCAATGTATCGAAATCTCCGATGCCCGGGTTATTCGGATCCCATATTTTCGCATCTACCGTTCCTGTCTTATCTTGCAAAATCAGATTATCATATGACTTCCCGTTTTTCGTCACTGCGGACTGCTTATGCTTACATAAATAAATATCGAAGACTCTGTCTCCATCCTTATAATCCTTAATATATTTCATATAAACTTCCAAATTTCCTTTCTTATGTTCTATTGCCCTTACTCTAATTTCCCGAGTATAACCTCTACTTCCATCGGAAGATACTCCTCCGGTCCCTGGCGCATCAAAGAGATAGTAACGCTCTGATCAGGATGTAGTTCCATCATAGCCGTCACCAAGTCACCGTAAGTTTTAATTTCTTTTTCTCCGATTGCCGTAATAATATCACCGCTTTGTATTCCCGCATTCATCGCCGGGGAATCCATCTCTATCTCGGTGATATACGCCCCATAAGGCACTCCAAGGTCTTCGTTCGCTTCCTCTGTCACATCCGTTCCATAAGTTCCAAGGTAAGCCTGATCCTTTTCATTACTCATCTTTTCTATCTTTCTGCGCAGCTCTGTAATTCCTATTGCCGACACGAGATTTTTCATATCTTCGCTATTATATGTGTTGTCGATAATACCAAGTACCTGCCCATCCAGATTCACGAGCACACCGGACGCATTCTGGCTCCCGTAGATATCCGTCGTCAACACCTTATAGAAAGAATCTATCATATTAAGAACTACATTGTTAGAAGTAATAACTCCATAGCAGACGGAATCGCTCGTTCCCATCGGACTTCCTACAGCAATGACCGGCTTACCTAAGATCGCTCGATTACTAGAGCTTCCCGATAAATCAGCCGGCTTAATTCCTTGCAATGTCTCTTCTTCCACATCACTTTCTGCCATCGATATTATGGCCAGTTTTGTGTTGCTATCCTGCTTTTTAAGCTGTGCCTGAGCTCGTTCACCGCTTCGGAAGGTCACCATAATGGTCTCAGCATCTTTCAGCTTCTCATAATTAACTAAAATAAAAATCTCTTTCCCCTGATTCGCTACAATAATGCCGGAAGTGGTATCTTCACTTTCATAAGGATTGTTGAACCAGTCCACATTAGATACCGAACCGGTAACTGTTACGATTGACTTAGCCGCTTCTTTCGCCACATCGGCTAAACCGTTATACATGGCAGAATAGTCCTCACTGCTCAGCCTGATATTATCGAGAACTTGAGCAATCTGCTCATCCTGGAGCTCTATTTCCGCAGGCGGCTCCGGCTGGGCTATCTCCGATTCATCGGCAATCATATCCTCCGGAAGCATCTCCTCTGTTTCCGCAGGCAACTGAATAGGGACAGGATCATCCTCAGGGTAAAGCCAATTGCTTAGGACCGGCTCCAGAATCAAAAAAGTAAGACAGGCCACCAAAGCGAAAACAACTGCCATAGCAGCAGTAATCAATGTTCTTCGAAGCAGCTTCTTTTTATCCAGCGGCCGTTGTTTGATTTTCTCTGTTATGAAATCGGAATCCAGCTTATTCCTGCCATTTTCCTGAGAAGTTTCTTTATTTTGTTCCATATCTATATCATGCCTTTCCTATCTTCTGGCGACCATACGCCGGGATACTGTAACATGTTACTATTCAGCCTATGGCTTCCTAGAAACAATTCATGCGCAGTATTTCGCACTTGCTAAACCGAGTTTTCTGTGACCTTCGTTCACAAAAAACACCTCGCAATGTTAATGGCTGAACTGTAACTGTAACATTCATAAGTATATCTTGTTTTCCTATTAAAGTAAATAAATCTTTGCCAAACCCTAATCCATGAAGATATGAACTCCCTTCATTCTTTTATTTAAAACCTGATGCTGACGGTACCTCCTATTACCACTCTTCCAGTCACTCTCCATAGGGGAACTACTATATAAGAAAGAATCTGCTCTCACACTTTTCCTGTGAGAGCAGTCCTTTTATGGCAGCATCCTGTAACTATTCAGTGGGTCTGTGCATTTAAAAACTATGCTTTCCCCGCATAGTATTTTTTTTCTCCATATGATATACTAATTAGCGAAAGATATTGATAACTGAACTGTCACAAAAGTACGCAATAAAGCTCGAATGAAAGAATATATGGAAAGGAAAGTGAGATCCCATTATCGAAGGTATTTTTAATGGATTTTCACAAAGCAATCTTTGCTTTTGTAACTGTAAGAGAACTGAGCAGTTACACAGGAGGAAATAACCTTATGAACGAAAAAGTATTACGAACGTTAGAATATAATAAAATTATTGATATGTTGGCTGACAAAGCGACCTCTGAGCCGGGACGCAAGTTATGCCGTGATTTGAAGCCCTTTACTGATTTGGATGTGATAAATGAAGCACAGGAGCAGACCAAAGATGCCTTATCCCGTTTGTTTAAAAAGGGTTCTACTTCCTTTGGAGGCAATAAAGATCTGGGATATGCTCTTAGATCCCTCGAAATAGGTGCTACGTTATCCATAGCCGAACTATTAAAAATAGCCGGATTATTGGATAATGTTAACCGCATCAAGAGGTATGGACGAAACGATAGAGAAGAAGCCATGCAAGATTCTTTGGATGAACTTTTTGATACTTTGGAACCCCTTACTCCTCTTGCTAATGAGATTCGTCGCTGCATTCTCTCGGAAGATGAAATCAGTGATGATGCGAGTTCCACGTTGAAGCATATCCGCAGAAGCATAGCTCTCGCCGGCGATAAAATTCACACTCAGCTTAACCATATGGTGAATGGTTCTTACCGCACTTACCTTCAGGATGCAGTTATTACAATGCGTAACAACCGTTATTGTATTCCGGTCAAAGTGGAACACAAGTCACAAGTACCCGGTATGATTCATGACCAGTCATCGACCGGCTCTACTCTATTTATTGAGCCTGCTGCTATTGTCAATCTGAATAATCAATTGAAAGAACTCGAACTAAAAGAACAGGAAGAAATTGAAGTTATTCTGGCAAACCTAAGTGTTCAGGCATCTGAGCAAACTTATGCACTAGCCTCCAATCAAAAAATTATGACTACACTAGACTTTATTTTTGCCAGAGCTTCCCTTGCTATGGAGCAGAATGCTACCGCTCCTATATTTAATAACAATCGCTATATTAATATTCGCAAAGGGCGTCATCCTCTTCTCGACAAGAAAAAGGTTGTTCCTATCGATATCTATCTCGGTAAGGATTTCGACCTTCTAATTATTACCGGACCTAACACCGGCGGAAAGACGGTATCCTTAAAAACGGTCGGACTTTTTACCTTGATGGGACAGTCCGGACTTCATATTCCGGCTTTGGACCGTTCAGAGCTTTCTATTTTTACCGAAGTCTATGCCGACATTGGGGATGAACAAAGCATCGAGCAGAATCTGAGTACCTTTTCTTCTCATATGACAAGTATTGTCTCCATACTTAAGAATGCAGATGCCGACTCACTCTGCTTGTTCGACGAACTCGGCGCAGGAACAGACCCTACGGAAGGCGCCGCTCTTGCTATTGCCATTCTCGATCATCTCCATAAGAGAAAGATTCGCACCATGGCTACCACTCATTACAGCGAAATAAAGGTATATGCTCTTTCCACCGATCATGTGGAAAATGCCTGCTGTGAATTCGATATCAATACATTACAGCCTACCTACCGCTTGTTAATCGGTATTCCCGGAAAGAGTAATGCCTTTGCCATCTCTTCCAAGTTAGGTCTGCCCGATTATATTATCGAATCTGCCAAGGAACAAATCAGTCAGGAAAGCGAAAGCTTCGAGGATCTGCTATCCAGCTTGGAGCACAGCCGCACTACGATAGAAAAGGAACAACTTGAGATTGCTTCTTATAAAGAGGAAGTAAAGAATCTGAAGGAACAGTTACGCTCCAAGCAAGAACGGATCGATCAAACAAGAGAACGGATTCTGCGTGACGCTAATGAACAGGCAAGAAATATTCTGCAGGAGGCGAAGGATGTGGCTGATGAAACTATCCGCGTCTTCCAAAAGGCCGGTCCCGGGGCTTCCATGAAGGATCTGGAGAAAACCCGAGAAAAAGTAAGAGATAAGATCTCCGATAAAAATTCAAAGCTTATGCTGAAATCTGAGAAACCACAGAAAAAGGAACTAAAGCCCGAACAACTGAAACGCGGTGACAGCGTAAAGATTCTTTCTATGGGTCTAACAGGAACGGTAAGTTCTCTTCCGGATCACAGAGGAAATCTCTTCGTACAGTGTGGAATTATGCGTTCACAAGTTAACTTCAAGGATTTGATGCTTATCGACGAGGAACCGGCGGCTAAGGCCCCCTTACAGCGTTCTGCCGCAAGTAAAATGAAGATGAACAAGTCTTATCATATTTCCACAGAAATTAACTTGCTCGGCAAGACGGTAGATGAAGCACTTTCGGAACTCGACAAATATTTGGATGATGCCTATCTCTCCCATCTCCCCAGTGTGCGCATTGTACACGGCAAAGGAACCGGGGCTCTTCGAAACGCTGTTCAAAGCCACCTTAAGAAAACAAAATATGTGGAATCTTATCGCCTCGGCGAGTTCGGCGAAGGAGATGCCGGCGTTACCATTGCAACTTTTAAATCATAATCTGCGGCTCGGGCCGCTTATCACTGATTACTATTCACGACTTCGCCATGAATAGTAACGATCACTGGAACCTCAGGAGGACATGCCAATGGTGAACAAACAGAAAATTTTAATCGTGGACGATGATAATAATATTGCAGAACTTATCGCCCTCTATCTTACGAAAGAGTGCTTTGAAACGATGATTGTAAACGACGGGGAATCTGCTATTACGGCGGTAGACTCTTTCGGCCCCAACCTGATTCTGCTCGACTTAATGCTTCCGGGCATCGATGGCTATCAAGTATGCCGGGAAGTACGGGCTAAATCCTCTATTCCGATTATTATGCTTTCCGCCAAAGGAGAAATCTTCGATAAGGTTCTCGGTCTGGAACTGGGCGCTGATGATTATATGGAGAAGCCCTTCGATTCTAAGGAGCTTGTAGCCAGGGCCAAGGCAGTTCTTCGCCGCTATAAGCCTGTAGCCGCTATTCCTGAATCCTCTAATATAAAAAGTGTAGAATATCCCAACCTCATTGTTAATCAGACGAATTATTCCGTTATTTATATGGGACAGACGGTGGATATGCCGCCCAAGGAACTGGAACTTTTGTACTTCCTTGCGGCTTCTCCTAACCATGTATTTACGAGGGAACAGCTTTTGGACCAGATCTGGGGATATGAATATATCGGAGATACGAGGACTGTCGATGTACATATCAAACGACTGCGCGAGAAAATCAAAGACCACGATACATGGCGTATCGCTACTATATGGGGAATCGGCTATAAATTTGAAGTAAAAATGTGAAGGAGCACCACGTTTCCATGAGAAAAACTCTCTATTTAAAGTTTATATTAGGATATATTATTTTTGGTTTTTTCGGCTTTATCGTGGTTGCGACCTTCGTCTCGAGCATGACGCTCGAACATATCAAAAGGGAAAAAGCAGATGCTCTTTACAAGGAAGCTACTTTAATTGCTAATACTTATGCATCCGATTTATACAACAGTGAAACATCTCTCGATACGGTGAAAAAGCAGTTGGATGCTTTGGACACATATTTATCCGCATCCATCTGGATTATTAATCCTTCCGGCCGTATGATTCTCGATTCCTCCTCTCCCGTGGATTTGGTAAATGAGGTAATGATTGAGAATTTCGATCCAACTATTACTGCCGGATCTTATTATACGATGGGCACCTTTTTCGATACCTTTTCGGAACAAACGCTTAGCGTATTTGCTCCGATCACCTCGAACTTCAAGGTGAAAGGTTATGTTGTCATCCATATGCCTATGAGCACGATTCAGGCCTCCCGTGACAGCCTGCTTAACATTTCCTATATTATGCTCGTCATTCTGTTCCTGTTGTCTCTTATTATTTTGATTTTCTTCACAGAGATGGTCTATCTCCCTCTTCGTAAAATTACCGAGGCGACGGAACAATATGCCAGCGGCAATATGCACTATGAATTTCAGGTAGACAGTGAGGATGAAATAGGTTACCTTGCTGCTTCTCTTTCTTATATGGCTAGTGAAATCGCGCGTGCTGAAGACGACCAGAAGAAATTCGTAGCTAACGTATCCCATGACTTCCGCTCTCCCCTCACCTCCATTAAAGGTTATTTGGAAGCAATGTTGGATGGAACCATCCCGCAGGAAATGCACGAAAAATATATCAATATTGTTTTAAATGAAACAGAGAGGCTACACAAGCTCACCAACAGCCTTCTATCCTTAAATAACTTAAATACAAAAGGAATGTTGCTCGATAAAACTAATTTCGAGTTAAACCGAGTTATCCGTAATACAGCGGCATCCTTCGAAGGAACCTGCCGCAGTAAGATGCTCGCCATCGAGCTCGTACTAACCGGGGACACAATGTATGTCAATGCGGATATGGGCAAAATTCAACAAGTATTCTACAACTTAATTGACAATGCCATTAAGTTCAGCCATCATGATTCTGTTATTAAAGTCGAAACGAATGTTAAGAATAATAAGGTATTTGTATCTGTGAAGGACAGCGGCATAGGCATTCCAAAAGAAGACTTGAAATTAATCTGGGATCGTTTCTATAAATCAGATTCCTCCAGAGGAAAAGACAGAAAAGGAACCGGCCTGGGCTTATCTATCACAAAAGAGATTATCCACGCTCATGGTGAACATATCAATGTGATTAGCACTGCAGGTGCCGGTTCTGAATTCATCTTCTCATTGCTGAAATCTGACGTGGATTATGAAGATTGACGACTTAACAAGTTATAGTTTTGCCTTCAGGCAAACTATCACCTTAATAAACACAGGCTGCCTGCTACTCTTGTTTCCAATGCAGTCTGTGAAGTTCTCCTGTCAGTTTCATACTTGCGAAATCATTCTGTCTTAATGCTTCATATAGAACAACTGCTACCGAATTTGCCAGATTCAAAGAACGGATTTTATCCAGCATAGGAATTCGGATGCAAGTATCCTCATAATCTACAAGTATTTCCTCCGGTATCCCCGCACTTTCCTTTCCAAACATAATATAATCGTCCTCCCCAAACGCTACCTCCGTATATACATGGTTTGCTTTGGTCGTCGCCATCCATATTCTGGCATTCGGATTCTTCTCCTGAAAATCCTCAAAGTTCATGTAACATCTCACATCGAGATCTTTCCAATAGTCCATTCCCGCCCGCCTTATTTCTTTCTCATCGAGTCGGAATCCAAGAGGCTCTATCAAATGAAGGGTAGCCCCTGTCGCTACGCAAGTACGTCCTATATTCCCTGTGTTTGCCGGAATCTCCGGCTGATGTAATACTATGTTCATATCGTGATATCCTCCTGGTATTTTATTATACTGCGCCGAGCAAAGCGAGTGTGCAAAAAACATACCATGGCCGCTTGCGGACAAGGTATCTTAAGAAACATTAATAAACGGCATATACATCTTAATTTTCTTTAAAATAACGTCTCCCTCTCTACCATTCCCTGACCTTTCCTAGTATACTCAAATCATCTCTGATAGGCAAGAGACACTATGACCTGACACTTAAAAAGGAGGATTTATGTATGAAAAAACAATTTCTTACCCCTATCTTATTCACCGCCGGACTTATTACATTAACAGCCTGCGGCAACATCCCTAATACTGTCCCCGGCAGTACAGAAAGCTTAATGGCTGCAGATACCGCAACGGATTCTGCAATGCAGGTTCCGCCTATTAATTCCATATATCCGGCTTCTATCGATAATACCATCACCGTCAATAGCAGCGAGACAGTAACTGTGGTTCCCGATATTGCGCAAGTCATATATGCAGTTCGCACCGAGGCGAAAGATGCAGCAAGCTGCCAGACAAAAAATACGGAAAACGTAAATAGCGTCATCGAAACGCTGCAAGCACTAGGTATCTCAGAGAACTCTATTCAGACCTCTGATTACTATATGTACCCGATATATAATTACAGTAATAATACCCAGAAAATCACCGGTTATGAAGCTACCACCACATTGACCGTATCGGACCTGCCACTCGATAACTTAGGCAATATTTTAGCACAATCCGTACAATCAGGAATTAATAATATTCAATCGGTTACCTATCAGTCCAGCAAATATGATTCCGGCTACCAGGAAGCCTTGAAGCTAGCCGTAGCCACCGCAAGAGCCAAAGCCGAAGTATTGGCCGAAGCCAGCGGCTGTACGCTGGGCAGTGTCAGCAACATCGTGGAAAATAGTAACTATAGCAATGTCCGCTATACGGATAACTCCCTCTCCGTGAAACAATACGCCGCAGACCAAGCTAGCACCGAAGCCACCATCATGCCCGGTGAAGTCGATATTAAAGTAAATATTACCGTAGAATATTTTATCAACTAAAAGCCATTGTTAACTTTATCCCCTATATATTTACCACCACATAGAAAGACCTGTTTTGCACGTACTATTTATTCGTTGTCTTAATAGAATCTCGCCTCCTCAATTTATTTTTTATCCGTTAGTGTGCTGCTTATATTTTCTTAATAAAACTCTCAACAACCAAGGGAAAACACCGCACGGATGCGGTGTTTAGGAAGTGCGGTGCAAGGACGCACCTCACTTCCGCCCCGTCCACTGCCACTACTTTTCAGTTTTATTTAGAAAATACAGGCTGCACAATTCCGGAAGAAAAATAAACTGACGAGGCGAGATTCCTGTAATATAACAAACTCTTCTATCCCCTCTTCTCTTCCCTCAACCGCTCCACAAAATTCTTCATTCTTCCCAGCGCCACCTTCAGATCTTCCAGGGAATACGCATAGGAAATTCTAAGAAATCCTTCTCCGCTATCTCCAAAGGCTGTTCCGGGAACAACAGCGACTTTCTCCTCTTGCAGGAATCGATTGGCGAATTCTTCGCTTGTTATCCCGAATTCTTTAATGCTCGGGAATACGTAGAAAGCACCGAATGGTTCGAAGCATTCCAACCCCATTTCCCTGAAGCTATGAAGCAGATAGCGCCTTCTCTGATTATACGCTTCTCGCATTTGTGCTACGTCGGTATCCCCGTTTTTCAACGCCTCGATAGCCGCATACTGACTTGTCGTAGGAGCGCACATAATGGCAAACTGATGAATCTTGATCATCTGTTCCAGAATTGCCTTCGGTCCGCAGGCGTACCCCATTCTCCATCCGGTCATCGCATAGGCTTTGGAAAAACCATTGATCAATATGGTTCTTTCCTGCATTCCGGGAAGGGAAGCGATAGAGACATGTTCTCCTTTATATGTAAGTTCAGCATAGATTTCATCGGAAATAACAATAAGGTCTTTCTCAATAATGATCTCAGCAATCTTTTCCAAGTCCTCCCTTTCCATAATCGCACCTGTCGGATTATTAGGATAGGGCAGAATCAATATCTTCGTCTTATCTGTAATAGCATTGAGAAGCTCTTCCGGGGTCAAGCGGAACTCATTTTCTTCTTTTAAGTCAATAATGACAGGAACCGCATCCGCCAAAATAGCACAAGGCTCGTAGGAAACGTAGCTGGGTTGAGGAATCAGCACTTCCTCGCCGCCATCAATCATCGCACGAAGAGCGATATCGATAGCCTCTGAACCTCCTACTGTTACAATTACTTCTGAATTGTAATCGTAAGTAATTCCCTGGCTTCTTTTTAAATAATTACAAATTTCTATTTTCAAATCTTTTAATCCTGAATTAGATGTATAGAAAGTACGCCCTTTTTCCAGAGAATAAATACCCTCATCCCGGATGTGCCAAGGTGTATCGAAGTCAGGTTCTCCAACACCAAGAGAAATCGCATCCTGCATTTCACTTACCAAATCAAAAAACTTTCGAATTCCTGAAGGTTTGATATTCACTACCTTATTAGCTAAAGGATTCCTCATGGTGTAATTTTCTCCCTTTCATCCTCATGTTTTTTCGCTAAAATTGTTCCATGATCCTTATACTTTTTCAGAATAAAATGAGTCGCTGTACTCAAAACGGTATCGAGTGCAGAAAGCTTATCGGATACGAAAGCGGATACTTCCTTCAAAGATTTACCTTCCAGTGTAACCATTAAATCAAAACCACCGGAAATCAAATATACGGAATTAACTTCCGGATACTTGTAAATCCTTTCAGCAATGCTATCAAATCCCTGGCCTCTTTGAGGCGTAACACGCACCTCAATAAGAGCTGTCACCTTTTCTATCGAAGTCTTTTCCCAATCGATCATCGTATGGTATCCGCAAATAACTCCTTCTTTTTCCATGGCAGCCATTTCATTGATAATATCGATTTCCTCTGTTCCCAATATCACTGCCAGCTCTTTTACATCCATACGGCTGTTCTTCTCTATCACTGATAAAATCTTCTCTCTCATTTCGTCTCCATTCTGCCTTGGGGCAATTTTACGCAATTGTTCAATACCCTCAATTTTACCTCTACACCCTACCGATAACCTTATATAGCTCCTCTGATCTGGATGGTTCCAGGTATCTTTTTTCCTCATCATTTGTGACAACTCTGTCATTACCTTCCGTCGTCTTTCCAATGATAGAAGCCGGAACCTGATTCTGCTCCAATGCCCTTACCAAGTCATGACCATTGTCAGTTACCATAATAAGGCAGCCGCCCGATAACAGCTCATAAGGACTTATCTCGAAGAATTCACATACCTCTATCGTCTCCTGCCTTACCGGCAGCTTCTTCAAATCAACTTCCAGTCCAACGCCTGCGCCTTCTGCCATCTCCCAAAGAGCTCCGAATATCCCGCCCTCCGAAGCGCAGTGCATCGCACGAACGCCGGACTTAATGGCGGTGGCAGCCTCTGTAACGAGTGACAAAAGATTATCGAAGCGTTGCGCCTCCTCCACCAGACGAAGAGGGTATCTTTGAAGAAGCTCCTCTCCCTTTTCCTTAGCTATTAGCGCAGTACCTTCCAACCCTATCCATTTACTCACAACTACGTCCTGACCGGGCCTTATCTTACGAATGGACGATATTTCCTCTCTTCTTAGCTTACCGGTACCGGACAGAGTATATACCGGCCTTACTACCGCATCGGTGATTTCTATTCGAGCGCCGGTAATCTGTACGTTCAATGTTCTGCATTCCTCTTCCAGATGAAGCATTATCTCCTTTATGGCAGCTTCTTCCGTATCCGTAGGCAACAATGCCGATAGCGTTATTGCAACAGGCATTGCCCCTGATGCGGCCAATTGATTGATCACATGATAAAGGCCCGAATATACCCCACCCTTTCCGGTTCTCGCCGTACAAGCAAGAGTAGTTGCCATCAGGCAATCTTCTTCAAAAGATAAAATGGCGCAGTTTTCCCCTATCCCTGCGCCAATTACTACTTCATCTCTTTTTGTTTTTATCTGTTTTAAGACAGAACGTTTCAGAACGTTCTCCGGTATCTTCCCTGTCTTCATTATTATCTACCTATTCTGCCGGCTGTTCCACCGGTTCTATCTGCTGTTCTTCTACAGGTGGTGCATCGGGTGTTGCATATTGAGCCAGCGCTGCCGCTACATTCTTTACATGGTCTATATTATTGGTAGATACTGCTGCCAGCATCTCATTATATGCATTCACATCATTCGTGGATACCCCTACCGTCGCAGTACGGGGTACCATCTTATAGCTGCTGCTGTTCACTTCTTCACGGCTTATTTCCACGCCATTCTCCGTAATTACCTTCCAAAGCTTCGCTTTATATCCAATATGAGCCGACTGTGTTATCACCTGTCCAAGCGGCATAGCAGGATCCGTATGGATTACTTCCGATTCCGGTTTCGTTACCGAAAGTACTTCACTCTCATAAGAAACCTGGTGATTCCTCGTTTCCACACCATAAATCGTAAACGTAATAACCTTATCGACCGTTCTGCCCTCGATATAAATAGGATATCCGGTATTGTTCACAAAGCGGAAGTCCTTTCCTGCTGACTCTGCGATTGCAGCATCTGCCGAAGGATCCACATAACTTACAATCATGGAATGGTTGTGACGCTCTGTCACATCCAGCTCTGCCAGCAATACTGCATTATATAAAGTGGTAGATACCTGACAAATGCCGCCTCCCAGACTGTCCACTACCTGACCGTTCAAATAAGAACCTGCCATGTAATAGCCGTTGGACTCTGTAAATGGTGCCACTTCTTTATACATGGAAAACTCTTCTCCCGGATATACTGTAACGCCCGATATCAGTTCACATCCGTTTGTTACATTCTCACTTCTGGCATGACCGGAGGTAGAAAAGCTGGTACTGAACGTTCCCAGAACATCCTTTACCTTTGCTAATTCCTCTGCATTCCCCTTTGGCTCATCCACGATTACTGCAAGCTCAAGCTGAACCGGTTCATAATTCCAATTGCTCAAAAGATAATCATAGATTCTCTGCACAGAAGCATCTTCATCCACTACTTGACCGGTCTGTCCTTGTATAATAGAGAACTCTTCACCCGTTCTGGTTAGGACGGCATCCACCGCCTCTACATTGAACTGGCTGCACTGTTCACTCAGAATCATTCGAATTAATTCTTTATCCAAATCATATTTCAGTTCAAAGACCTTGTTTTCATGACGCAAATCCTGCAACGCTTTATAACGCTGTACTACATTGCCTTTTTTGCCATAGCAGACAGCATCCTCTACCACTTCAGGATTCACCCATGCAAGACCCAATTCTCCAACCGATACTGCTACTTCGTTATCTCCCACTGCCTTCAACGTAATCGGCACTTGTTTCAACTCTTCTACATATGCTTCAATTGCCTGTTTTGCTTCCGCAGCCGACTTCCCCGAGACATCTATCTGTCCCACATAAATCCCGTCTTCAACCGTATTACCGGCCTTTGCCTGCACCGGATATCCCGCTTGCATTACGGCAAATATGAAAAAAGCCGCTGCAATTATCAGCTTTCTTCTCCATTTATTCATAATTATACCTCGTATCCGCCTCAGCGGACCTAAATTAAACAGTTAAAAATCCTTATATTGATTGTGTTAAAAAATAAAATATGATAAAGTTGGTAATATCATTGCAACTACTATAATTAAAATAATCACAGATGAAACTATCTTTCTCGTCTTGTTATTGTGCATATTAAACATGGCGTAACCTCCTATCTTTGAAAGGATATTATATATGAAAATACCTTTTTTGGCAAGTTTTATCATATTCATTATATGGCTCACCTATGAAATCTCTAAGAATCGAAAACGCAGTGAAACGGCAGATACTTCCTTCTGGGCGAAAGAAGCCGAGGCCAATAGGACGCGGCGCAAATCACTGGATAACCTGGACTACATTAAGATTCCTTTTGATTCCCTTCCGATGCTTACTCTTGCCGAGGATGAAAAAATTACAGATTATCACGATACACTCTTCGCCCTTGCCGATTCTCCCATCGTAAACTTCTCGGGAATCAGCAATACGGATTTAAAGCTCGCTTATGGTGCTCCTAACATCACACTTCTCATGCAATATGATGAACGGTATACAAACCTTGTATCCACCTTGCAACGATGGGCTTTTCACCTTTATGAAGCAGGATATACACAGGACGCGAAGACTGTTCTTGAATTCGCCGTATCTACCGGTACGGATGTAAGCGGCACTTACCGCTTGCTCGCATCTATTTATATGGAAGAAGGCCAACCCGATAAAATTTCAGAACTGATTCAAAAGGCACTGGCACTTACATCCGGTTCCAAGGATATTATCGTCCGTATTTTGCAAGAATTTGATCGGTAATGCGGCTCGCTTCATTTCTTGTGAGCATTTCAACATTATAGTCCTTATTAATTTTATGCTTGTCCAACAATTTATATAACCGCTCTTTTTGAGGCTTCGTTATCGGAGTCTCTTTTTTTACCCGATATACCAAAGGCTGCGGCTTGAAATCTTCCTCACTGCCATCGTAAAAAAGCTCTGCCAACTTCAAATATAAATCGGATGCTGCCCTCGCATCATCCAAAGCTCTGTGAGCTGTATGCGCAATACCATAATGGCTGCACAGTGCCGGGAGTCTCCTACTCTCCAAGTCCGGAAGAAACTTTCTGGACAGCTTCAACGTGTCAATCCCCTCTTTCTCAAAAGAAAGCTTCTGATACTGGGCCGCCCGCTTTACAAAGGAATAATCGAATAAAATCCGGTGTCCTAAAAGGATATCCGTACCGATAAACTCTAAAAGAGCCGCCACCGCCACTTCGGACTGCGGCGCATCCACAAGCATTTGTTCTGTAATACCTGTAAGCTCACATATAGCGGGGTCTAATGTGCGTCCGGGATTCACGAAGCTCCGGAAAGTATCCACTACCTTACCCTCCCGCACTCTCACCGCTCCTATCTCTATAATTCTATCGTATTTAGGGCGAAGCCCTGTTGTCTCTAAATCGAGGGCTACATAATTATCCTTCATGCATGGCTCCCATCTGCGTCCTTTGGTACACGTACAAATCAAGGGGAATGAAAATCTATTTTTCACGCTTTCTTCTGTTCCGTTTGATGTAATCATCGCAATGCTCCTGTAAGAAACATATTTCACATTTTGGTGTGGGGGCTTTGCAAATTTCCCTTCCTAACGTGATAATCTGAATATTCCACAGAATCCAATGCTCCTTCGGCAGAGCTTTCATCAAGTCCATTTCCACTTTTACAGGATCGTCCTCTTTCGTCACTCCTAACTTTTTGGAAATCCTTTTCACATGAGTATCCACAACAATACTCGGCTCATTATATATATTTCCTCTGATTACATTCGCTGTCTTACGGCCCACTCCCGCCAAAGAAGTAAGGTCTTCCAAAGAGCGGGGTACCTCCCCGCCGAACCGTTCCACCAGCTCCTTGTTACATGCAATAAGGTTTTTCGCCTTATTGCGATAAAATCCGGTCGAATGAATATCCTTTTCCAACTCCTTCAAATTCGCATTAGCCATAGCCTCTGCATTCGGGTATTTCCGAAACAGATCTTCCGTTACAATATTGACCCTCGCATCTGTACATTGAGCACTCAGAATCGTAGCTGTCAGAAGCTGCCACGCATTTTCATGGTTAAGAAAACATCGGAAATCCGTCCCATATCTTTCATCCAGCAAATCCAAGATTGCTTTTATCTTCTTCGTCATAAATGTAAGTATACTCCTTTCAAATTCTTAAAAAGAACTTCTCGATATTATCTCTGTTAAAGGCTCACATTAGGAATATAATCATTCATCCTTTTCCATTTCTCTCTTATAAAAAGGTAATTCTTTCATTTTCTGAAGCCCAAATACAATTAAAATTCCAAGAATAAAGTATACGATATTAAATGTATGAATGCTCATAACTTCTTGTGGTACTTTAAGGGTAGTAGGTCCGATTACGATGGCATATAAAGAACCAATCATCATTCCGATAATCGCATAAACAGTTGCACTTCTATAACGGTCCAGTAACTTCTTTATCCCTCTTAGTGAAGAAAATATTCCAAATAAAATTCCTAATCCAAAAATAAATAATAGCCAAAAGCTACTAAAATCAAAATGAAGAAAATCTTTAATACCATTAATAATCGGAATATATATACCAAACGCAAGTAATAGAGTAGAGCCCGAAATCCCCGGGAGTACCATTGCCGAAATTGCAAGCATTCCTGCCACAAAAATATATAAAATCATGCCAATATTCAAATTACTTACGTCTATGTTACTGCCTACCTTTAAGGAAGATAATAAAATAACAATAAGAATTCCAAATACTCCCCAAATAATATTTTTATACTTTCCTTTCATACTTACCTTTTCCTCTGCAATTATTATTGGAATAGCAGAGAAAATGAATCCTAAAAACAAGGAACTCATCTTATAAATTCCCGTTTCAAAAAAATTAGATAAAATAGTAACGGATAATCCCATACCAATAATCCAACCCAAAAGTAATTTGGACAAAAACTTTATAGATTTTATTCTTTCTTCCTTTGTACCTTTCATGAGATAATTTAGGGAATTAATAAACTTATCAAAAAATCCCATTAAGAAAGCGATAGTTCCACCACTTACCCCCGGAACACTATCAGCAAGTGCCATGCAAAATCCCCTTATCATATCAACAACCATAATCTCATACTCCTTTTATCCTTTTTATCATTAATGTATTCATACCACTTTCCCCTTTAGCCGGAGATAAGAAGCACGCTTGCCTCATTCGTCAAAGGGCTCCTCTGTCTATAATCGAATAATATTGCCCTCGCATTTCCCGCCCTTATCATTCTTTTATCGGCTTCCTCTTCCCATACCGGATAGCTGAATACTTCCATATGAGTCATCTTCGCAATCTGCCTGAGCTGATACTCCTCATATGCCGGAAGCAACTTACGTACTTGTTCTTCACTTTTATAGAAACTCTGAGCTTCTGCTTTCGCTTCTTTCATATCTTTTGCAAAAGCCGGACGGCTCTTCATATTCTCCCTTAAGTAAATATCATAGGTTAACAACTCCCTGTAAAGCTCTTCCTTATCCTTATCATAAAAGCACGCGAATCCAAGCAACACCTCATAACGGTATATCCGCGACGGGCTATTGACGAAATATCCCTTTTCCTCATAATACATCGCCAGCTTCTCATACATAGAAAAGGGGCTTTCAAAAGCCTTCTCAAGTACAGGCAGGGTATGTGTGAACTGATTGCTGTTATAGTATAGCTCTGTCATCTCTTCGATTCGTTTCAGCTCACATATCTTGTCATAAGGCAGCCACTTCGAGTATAACACTTCATAAGGAGGTGCATCTGTGTAATTTATTCCATAACTTCCAGCTCTTGCATACATGGGAGAGCCTTTTAAGACCTTCAGAAATCCCAGCTGCAACTGATGAGGCCTCATGGCATATACCTCATCAAAAGAACGCCCGAAGCTATTATAATCCTCATAAGGAAGCCCTGCAATCAAATCCAGATGCATATGCACATTCTTTCCCTCATGGATTCTGGATACGATACTTCTTAATTTGTCCATATCCATAAAACGGTCAATTGCCTTAAGGGTCTGAGGATTGGTTGACTGCACCCCGATTTCCAATTGCACCAACCCCGGCCGCATACGGGAGAGAAGCAAAAGTTCCTCTTCTTTTATAATTTCTGCTGCGATCTCAAAGTGAAAATTAGTCACTTGGTTATCATGCTCATGAATATACTGCCAAATTGCCATAGCATGTCCATGATTGCAGTTGAAAGTACGATCCACGAACTTCACCTGTGTTACACGGCGATCGAGAAAGAATTGCAGCTCCCTCTTTACGATTTCTGCATTCCTTAAACGCACTTTCTTATCAACAGATGAAAGACAATAGCTGCAGCGGTAAGGGCAGCCTCTGCTTGTTTCATAATAAATAATCCTATTCTTGAAATCCTCCAGATTCTCATATAAAAATGGCAGTGTACTCATATCCATCGGCGCTCGTTCCCTTGTTGTAACGATATGATCCATGCCGCGAAATACAATACCTGCTATTTCCGCAAGCTTTTGTTCCCCTGAACTTCCTGTATTTTCTATATAGTATTGCAGGAGTTCAAGGAAGGTCTTCTCCCCCTCTCCTACCATTATCCCTGTGACTGCCGGACATTCCTCTATTAGTTTCTCCGCATCATAGGATACTTCCGGCCCACCTAACCAAATGGGTACTGACGGAAGGATTTTTCGAAGCTCCGTGATGATCTCACGAATCATTCCGAAGTTCCATATATAACAAGAGAAGCCGATTACATCCGGACTGCTTTTATATATATCCGCCAGGATGTTCTCCACTCTATGATTAATGGTATATTCCGCTATGGCAATATGCTCTTCATATTCTTTTCCTGCGTAAGCACGAAGACTATATATTGCCGGATTGGAATGAATATATTTTGCATTTAATGCTGTTAATAAAAATTTCACGTCATCATCTCCTGAAAAAAGTATATCACATATATTTGTTTTATGTCATAGGTTTACCTTGAATAATATTACCCCTATGAAATATCGTATAAGTAGGGATTTTTCTGGCGAATATAATATATTATTATAATCACAGGGGGTTTTACAAATGAAAACAAGAATTAAACAACTAAGGATGGAGCAGCATTTTACTCAGGATTTTCTGGCGAATCACATAGGTGCCACACAGGCGTCCTTAAGTAAAATCGAATGCGGAATCAGCGTGCCAAGCGCCGATTTGCTTATCAATTTATCCGATATCTTCAAAGTATCTACCGACTATATTTTATATTTATCCGAATACCGAGATTCTGCTGATATTCTGCTTTCAAACCATATCCGCAGCATAAAAAGATATGATTCCTATATATATGCCCTGCAAAGGCTTTCTTCCAGCCAACGCCGACATATTGAGCACTTTCTGAGAGGCATTGTTCTATCTGAAGGCTACATTCTGTAAAATACGTTACTATTCAGCCTACCGTCTTCCTGAAGACAACTTGAAAAATAAAGCGACAGAAAAATTTCCCGCCGGTTTAAATAAAAATATTGGTAACTGTAAAGGTGCTGAACAGTTACCAATATTCTTATATTTTATAATATCTTCATAAATCGGTCGAAGGCATTTTGCCCTTCTTCCGTCCGCTTATATACTCCGGCATCCTCGAGCACCTCCATGAATACGTCGCCAATTTCTTTTTCCAATATTGACGTCAGCTTTTCTTTCGTATCCCTGTCTGCAGCCTCATAGCCCGGTAAAAATTCATTTACCCAATCTTCGTGCTTTGCAAGCATTTCATTCTTACTAATATCCTCACCCATTAAAACAGCGTCTGCCAAGGCATTCATTTCATCCGTCAGTCTGGCCGGAAGAACAGCTAATCCCATAACTTCAATTAGGCCGATATTCTCTTTCTTAATATGGTGAAGTTTCGCATGAGGATGATAAACTCCCAAGGGATGTTCTTCAGTAGTGATATTATTGCGAAGCACAAGGTCTAACTCGAACTTTTCATCCCTCATCCTGGCAATAGGCGTAATTGTATTATGAGGTTCGCCCTCCGTATGTGCAAAGATAAAAGCGGATTCGTCCGTATATTCTCTCCATTTTCCCAGAATCCTATCTGCAAGAGCTACCAGCCTGTCGCTTTCTTCTGCCGATATGCGGATTACGGACATAGGCCAATTCACAATTCCTGCCTCCACATCTTCGAATCCCTCTATCCGGAATGTCTTTTCAATAGGGGCCTTCGCCATGGCAAATTCATAATTACCTCCCTGGAAATGATCGTGGCTTAAAATAGAGCCGCCCACAATAGGAAGATCTGCATTAGAACCTACGAAGTAATGCGGGAACTGCTTCACGAAGTCGAACAGCTTAATAAAGGTAGAGCGTTCGATCTTCATCGGCACATGTTCCCCGCAAAATACGATGCAATGCTCATTATAATATACGTAAGGGGAATACTGGAAGCCCCAGTCCGCATCATTGATTTCTATCGGTATGATTCTATGATTCTGCCTTGCCGGATGATTCACATGCCCCGCATATCCTTCATTCTCCCTGCAAAGAAGGCATTTCGGATAGCCGCTCGACTTAATATTTCTAGCCGCCGCAATGGCTTTGGGGTCTTTCTCCGGTTTGGAAAGATTAATCGTAATATCCAAATCACCATATTTGGTCGGAGCAATCCACTTTCGATCCTTCTTAATCCTATATCTTCGGATATAATCTGTGTCCTGGCTAAACTTATAATAGAAATCCGTGGCTTTCTTCGGACTTTCTCTATATAGCTCCCAGAACCTTCCTATTACCTCGCTGGGGCGTGGTGTAAGAAGTCCCATAATCTTCGTATCGAATAAATCTCTGTATACAATACTATCCTCTTGTAGAATTCCTGTTTGCCAAGCATGGTCCATCATACTCTTAAGAATTACCTCCAAGTTCTCCTCTTCATCCTCGCTATAAGGATTATGGGAAGAATTATTATCCCCTTCTGCGGCTTCAAAGCTATCCATATGAAAGAACTCCAGTAGGCGATTCATCGTATATATTACATCTTCTTTTTTAATCAACCCTGTATTCAGTCCATAGGAGATTAACTTTTTAATATCTTGCTGTATCATCTTAGTAACCATGCCTTCCTCGGATTATCCGTTAGTTTCATAAGACAGAAGGACCGTCTCCGATATCCACCACGTAAAAATCTGCCGCATATCCTATCTTTTCCTGATAAGCCGTCCCTACTGCTTCTATAAAGCCATCGATGGCATCTGTCTTCACAATACTCACCGTACAGCCCCCGAAGCCGGCACCGGTCATCCGGGAGCCGATACAACCATCGACTTTCCATGCTTCTTCTGCAAGGGTATCCAGTTCAATTCCTGTCACTTCATAATCATCGCGAAGAGATACATGGGACTCATTCATCAGTTTACCGAACAGTTCCACATCATTCTTTTTCAAAGCTTCTACCGCTTTTATCGTCCTCTGGTTCTCATACACAGCATGTTTTGCACGTTTAACGCGAACTTCATCCTTAATCATGGACTTATATAATTCAAACTGCTCTTCTGTCAAATCACCCAAACCATTAATTCCTACCGCATTCTGAATCTCAGCAAGAGCTGTCTCACATTCATTTCTTCTTTCGTTGTATTTGGAGTCTCCTAACCCACGCTTTTTATTGCTGCAAGCGATAACTATCTTAGCATTTTCCAACTTAATAGGCGCGTACTCAAAGGAAAGATCCGATGTATCCAGGAAAATGGCATGTGATTCCTTTCCCATAGCAATGGCAAATTGATCCATAATACCGCAATTCACCCCATTAAAATTATTCTCCGCATACTGCCCTATCAGTGCCAAATCCTGATTCGTCACATCAAATCCATAGAAATCCCTTAAAATAAATCCGGTCAATACCTCCACCGATGCAGAAGAGGACAGACCTGAACCGTTAGGTATATTTCCATTTAATAGTAAGTCCATACCATAGGGAATCTCGTAGCCCTTTTGCTCAAAAGCCCACATAACCCCCTTCGGATAATTCGTCCAATCTGCTTCTTTTTCAGGATTCAAATTTTCTATACTGGATTCCATTATTCCTAAATGCTCGAAATTCATGGAATAGAAACGAAGTCTATTATCATTTCTCTTTCTTGCTACCGCATATGTACCAATCGTAAGTGCACAAGGAAATACATGACCGCCATTGTAATCCGTATGTTCTCCAATCATATTCACACGGCCGGGCGCAAAATAAGCCTTTGTCCCATTCGTATCTCCGAATACTTCCTCAAATTTTTTCAGTATTATTTCTTTCATAGCTTCACCCGTACCCATCTCTTTCCCTTCCCTATGTATTCTTACGGTCAGCGCAATAAATGCGTAGACCTGCTGAATAATTACACATATATGTTTACTATTCTATATTGCCTGTTACTTAGAATTATAATAATACGAGCCATAAATTCTATGATGCTTTGTTGCAATTACCTGTTTAAATGTTAACTATTTGTAAATGTTCAGCTTAATTTTCTATCCGTTTGATTTGATTAATGAATTCTTCTACTTGTTTCAGATGTTCTTTGTTTCTTCTCGTTTCACCCTTCACAATATCTTTCCGGTAAGCGGATGGCGACATCTTCTTCATCTGTCTAAATGCTTTGGTGAAGACAATAGGGTCCTGATAACCGCAGGAGAGCGCCACACTCTCCACCGATAGGGTAGTGAGTTGTAGAAGTTCCGTCGCTTTTGTAATTCGGAAGGTCATAAGAAACTGCTGCGGAGACATCCCGAGGGAGTTCTGAAAAAGGGTATATAAGTAACTTCTATTGATGCATACATAATCTGCCACATCTGTTACCTTAATAGGATTGCAATAATTCCCTTGAATAAATTCAACTGCCTTCCTCACATAAGTATTAGCCCGGTCACTTTCATTCTTCTCCACGATCGGAACACCCTCAGCTATGATGGACAAAAAGATGCCAAGCTGTCCGTTTCTGCGAAGGCCATCAGCCAGTCCATAAGTATTGTGCTCCATCATATCCTTCACGGTCTGGTACAGTTCCTGTGAACGTTCCGACTTAAAGACCGGATGCGAAGCGGACAGACCAATTGTCCTTACATATTCCTCCGCACTGGACCCGCTAAAACCTACCCACACATAGGTCCATGGGTTCTCTTCGTCGGATTGGTAGAAGGTCAATTCTTCCGGCGTAATTAAAAAACCATATCCAGCCTCTAAAGGATAAACCGAGTCACCAATGGACAGTTTTCCCTTTCCGCTTAAAATATAGTGAATTAAATAATGCGGCTTCAGCGCCGGCCCAAAGCTATGGAGAGGTTCTGTCTTCGAACAGCCGCAGCAATTCACATACAGCCCACCCATCTTCTCTCCGGCAAATTCTAATTTATACGCTTTCTCCATTTCCTTAAGCCCTCTTATCGTAACTGTTCAGTACCCTCTCAGTTACCTCTTACCTATTATTTCTTCAAGGAATTCCTCACCTTATCGGCAGCTTCTGTTACTGCTTCTACTACTGCATCACACCATGCATCGAATTCCGGATCTTCTTTCTGATATTCAGGGTGAGATAGGATAAAGTCAATCGATTCCCGAACTCCCTGATCATATCTTATCTTCGCGCTGAACCCGGGCACAAGCCTTTTCAACTTCTGATTATCAAAAACTACACTATTAGCCTTATCTCCAATCAAACTGCCTCTGAAATCGTAATCGCTGCTGGCATCCAGGAACTGGGATGCTACATGGATAGCAATTAACGGAACGCCTAGCGCCTTCGCGATGGCTTCATATATTTGATTCCATGTCAGGCTCTCATCACTCGTTATCTGCACAGATTCTCCAATGGCATGCAGATTACCCATAAGCCCGATAAAACCTCTTGCAAAATCACTGTTATGAGTCATTGTCCAAAGCGAAGTACCATCCCCGTGGATGATGACCGGCTTCCCTTCCAACATTCTCTTCACTACCTGATAGCTTCCCTTCTCTCCATGCACACCCAGCGGCACTGAGCGCTCATCATAAGTATAGCTAGGTCTTACAATAGTAACCGGGAAACCATTCTCTCTATAGAGTTTCATCAGATACTCTTCACCCTCTATCTTATTCCTTAACTTTCTCTTCATCCTCAATGTCAGTAATGATGGAATGAACACCTTCCGGTAATACATCCATTCTGTTCCCTCTATTAATTAGATATAACTCGTGACCTTCCTCCAACAACTGTTTGGAGATTGCCGTACTAATTGTGCCGGTTCCTCCGATAAATAAAACTCTCATCTCTTTTCCTCCTACGATATATTTGTAAAGACAGACCGATATGTAAAGGTTAAAGCATTTCTTTTCCTATGCACTTCTTATACACTCGGGCTCTCCTCCCTGCGAAATGGTGAATGAAATAAACGTATCATCAACCGATTACATATAAGAGAAACCGCGACTGTAATGATAGCACTGATAAGAAAGCGCGCTGCAAAACTGAAATTAAAGTTATTAACGCATCTCATAAAAATATAGGTGTGCGTCAAATAAACATAGAGAGAACTTCTTCCGAGTGCCATAATCCCTTTGTTATATATACGCCATTTGGACGCTATTATTAGGATAAGAATCGCCCATATCGCTGCAGCACCGACTTCTTTCCATAACTTCCATTCATCAACACCTGTTTCCACTCCGGTCTTAGGAAATAATCCGGTATAAACGACAAAAACCATTCCCATCGCCAGAACAATGAGTGTGAAAATACCTGCACGCTCAATGAACCCCTTCGCGTTCTCTTCATATTCCCCTACTGTAACGCCAATAGCAAAAGCGATGTTCGATATAAACCAGAAATCCTGCATTCCTTTACTATATAACATATAAGAGATCAACCAGGTAAACACCACAAATGTGCCCACTCTAAGCCCTCTCCCTCCTAAAATTGTCCATATAGCAATAAAACCAATATAAAGAATAAAAAGAACAAACATATACCAATAATCATAACCGCTGGCAAAGCTCCAGAAATCCTGCACAGAGGAAAATCCTCCCGAAAGCAATTCAATAATTCCTACGATAATGAAATATGGAAGATATACATTTTTTATTCTTTTCCATATGAATTCCGGATACATTCTCTCCTGCCCCAGAGACTTCACCATCGCATATCCGGAAAACAAGAAAAAGATACTCACACCATAAGGACCAAGCTTAGATATCGCAAGGCGAATCACTTCTGCATTCCCCTCTGTAGGTGTAAACCATGTCCACCATTCCGCATAATGGGATAATACTATCATAATCGCGGCAATCCCACGAAACCAATTCGTAGCCTGTTTACTGAGAACCTGCCCATTTTCACTCCTACTCACCCTAATACCTATACCTTTCTTGCAACCTGTAGCTTTAGCTTTAAACTGCATATACATTTCGTTTCTTAATTTTACATACATAAAACCCCAATTAAATCATAACAAGTTCTGATGTGAGCTACAAGGTCAGATTATGTTAATATTTTCTTAATTTTTATTTTATACCTATTGGTTTTTTTTAATTACACTAATATACATACCATAATGTCACGAATAAGTACAAATAGCATATAATACAGTTAATAAGAACCTTTGAGAGTTAATTATGATTATACACGTTGTTCAAGCCGGTGAAACTATCTATTCAATAGCAGAATACTACGAAACCTCCGTTGACAGATTAATATTGGAAAATGGAATTACTAACCCCGATAATTTAGCAATAGGACAAACCATTGTGATTGTTCAACCGGAAACACTTCACACTGTTAAGCCCGGCGACACATTAGTGAGCATTGCAGAACAATACGGGGTTTCAACAATGGATTTATTAAGAAATAATCCCTATCTTTCAGATAGAGAATTTATATATCCCGGTGAAACTATCGTCATAAGTTATCAAACAAATCGAACACAAACAATTGCCACAAGTGGTTATGCTTTTCCTTATATAGATAAATCCGTTTTGATGAAAACGCTTCCTTATTTATCTTATCTGACTATTTTCAATTATAGAGCTACAAGTGAAGGGGAAATTATCACTAATGATGACGACACGGAAATTATTCAGTTGGCCAAAGCTTACGGTGTCGCACCCATGATGCTTGTTTCCGCAATTACGGAAGAAGGAATAGCCAACAGTGAAGTTTCCTACAATATTTTAAATAATCCTTCTGTACAGGATCGCCTTATTCGTAATGCTCTTGAAATAGTGAAAACGAAAGGTTATTATGGCATTAATGTATATATCAGTAACATCACCTATGATAATATAAACATCCTGGCCGAATACTTGAAAAGAGCTTCTGAGATATTTCATTCAGAAGGTTATAGAATAGTTATTAGCATAACACCTATTATAAATTATAACGCGCCTATCGTGTACTTCGAAAAAATAGATTATTCAAAATTATCACAATACGCAGATGGAATTATATTGGCTTCTTATGATTGGGCAAGGATGTACAGCTACCCAATCTCAATTTATTCTTTTAATGTCTTAACAGAATTGTTAGATTACATGGTTACTATTATGCCCTCTGAAAAAATTTTTCTGGGACTTACCACACAAGGTTATGATTGGACACTTCCCCATGTTCCCGGTGCAACAGGGGCTATCATAATATCCAATAATAATGCAGTACAAATTGCAGCGACTAACAATATACCGATACATTTTAACGAAGCGGCACAATCGCCTTATTTTTATTATACAGATAATAATGGAACTCTGCATATCATTTGGTTCAAAGATGCGAGAAGCTTCGATGCACATGCCAGGCTGGCAGCAGAATATAATCTACAGGGCTTATCCTTTTGGACTATTATGAGATTCGATGCTCAACTATGGCTTATTATAAATACTCAATATTATATAGAGAAACTTGAGGGGATAAGTAATCATGAGTAGAAACCACCAATGAAATTCTGAAAATTATAGAAGAAATTTAAATGCTGTACTGTCGAAATTAAATAAATAAGTCCCATAAAATATATAATGATTTCCATTAAGAAAGGCTCTGAATCATGAAATAAATCATAGTTCAGAACCTCTTCTCATTTTTCTGCTTTATAAAGTTTTAAGTTGGATATAACCCCATGCTTCCCTTCCGGAGTAAGTTCAGCGTAAATGGTATTTCTATAAATAGTTATCCATTGGAATTCTCCAAATATTCTTCCATCCGTTCCTTGGAGTATATGTTTCATACTCACATAAAAAAATATGACTTTGAGACCTGCAAGACATGAGAAAGCAGCCGGAATAGGGAGGATTTCGAATGTTCGGTATCAGAGTGCAAAATTCGCTTCATACGATATAAATCAGGAGGTATCATGCAAAGAATCCAGCCCAATGTGGATTCCTATACCAAATCAGAGAAAAAGATATACGAATTAATTATCAATAGCCCCTTCTTAATTGAAAAGCACACCATTGTTAAGGTTGCTGAGATATCCGGCTCTTCAAAGTCTGCCGTACTGCGCTTCTGCCAACGGCTCGGATATAAAGGATACAGCGAATTCCGCTATGACATGATAAAATATCTGCATAACTCTCCCACCGCACATACGCAGGATATTGGAATGATTGCCCACATAACGGGAAATTACATGGATGCACTGCGAGCTATAAATGATATAGATCAAAATAGGATAAAGAACTTAGTCAACGCTATTAAAAAAGCGGATATTATACAGACCTTCGGCCTCTTTACTTCCGTGTTGCCCGCTCAATATTTCCGCAATATTTTTCAAAATTACGGCAAAATCGTTATGATTAGTTCCGATGAAATTACTATTAACCGTTCCGCATATATTTTAACCTCCGACAGTCTCGTTATCAATTTCTCTGCCAGCGGCAGCAGAGGTTATACTACCAGCTTTTTGAAGGATAATAAAAGCATTGGATTTCAATCCTACCTAATCACCTGCAATCCGAATGCACTTAACAGGAAATACGTTGACCATACTATCGTACTGCCTTCTCCCCAGCAAATAAACGGAAATATGCTGAACGAACATGCGATTATGTTAGTCTTTCTTGAAATCCTTGCAAATATGTACATAAGCGAAGAGTAACCTGATTCCGGATATTTTGGAATACAAAATAACCAGATCGGAAGTCCTGAACCGCCCCTGTCTACCTAGAAGGGAGCATATTAGCCGGGCAAGGGGGAAATTTAATTAAATTTCCCCCTTGCCCGGCTATAAATAAATAATTAGGATAACTTTCAAGATAAGGAATTCAGGTAATCTTTTACCTGTGTCAGATCCTCCTGTACCTGCTTCTGCACTTGTTCAAGGTTGTCAAACTTCTGTACTCCCCTGATAAATAAGTGAACCTCCAGAATCAGCTTCCTGCCGTATATATCCCTAGAGAAATCGAGCAGGAAGGTTTCTATGGTAACGATGGGAAGATCATCTACGGACGGCCTCGTGCCGATGTTCGTAAGTCCCTGATAACATTCTCCTTCCACCCTGCTTCTTGTAGCATAAACACCGTTTGGAGGTTTGAGTTTGTTATCTTCCACTCCCAAGTTGGCTGTGGGCATACCCACCGTCCTTCCAAGTGCCTTGCCATGTACGATTTCCCCTATCATTATATAGGTATGACCGCACATTTGCGTAACCTCTTCAAACTTACATTCCATAAATTTTTTTCTGACAAGACTGCTGCTTATAATTTCACCTTTATAAAGTGCAGGTTCTATCGTGCACACTTCGCATCCATATGGTTCCGCCACCCTTTTTAATTCCTCTAGGCCGTTCATGTGCTCCGCCGTCATAATAGCCTTCGCTCCCAGCTTACCGAGGATCACTTCTGTCAGAAACGTCTCCCGGAAGAGTCCTTCTTCCTCCATATTGCAGGAAATGAAGCAATCGATTCCTATATTCTCAATAAAATATTCTTTTTCTTCTTCTGTTGTAAGTACGCCCTCTTCCATGTCGGAAGGGAAATAACAGCTAACAACTACTGTCGTCTTTTGATCCTTCTTTCCTTTTTTACTTAGTGCCTTTAACAGTGCAAGGTGTCCTTGATGAACTCCGTCAAAGCTGCCAAACGCAACATACGTATCCCGCATAGCTTCTATATTCATTTGTTTCATGCCGTCACCTCATTCTGCCTTTTTATCTTTTTTGGAATAGTGGCTGTAAATGATAAGCCCTAATAAATACCATACAATGGTATAACCCCAAAGCACCCAGCCGCCGCTGATAATATCGGGGATATAGCAGATAATAAGTACGATGAGGACAACAGTAGGAAGTACGTTACCACCCGGTGCACGGAAGTTGCCCGGCACGTATGCATTTTTCTTTCTCGCTACGATTAATGATACACAATTGATACTGATTGTAATAGCCGCAAACAGTGCACCCAGACTGACGATTTCTGCCGTAAATTCTGGGAAGCATGATACGATAGCTCCGAGAGCCGCTACAAGTATTGTTGCGTAAATAGGTGTTCCTGTCTTGCCATTCTTTCCCAATATCTCCGGTAACAGACCTCCTTCTGCCGTTGCCGCAATGGCTCTTGATGTAAGGGCGATAACAACCAGCATTGTGGTAAGCAGCGCCAATACCGCGGAAATGGAAATAACCTTGGCAATCCATGGGTAAGCTGTCAACTTGGTAAAGCTTGCCGCATAAAGAGGAATAAAACGCATTCCCGGATTCTCCGCCAAATAACCCGCCGTAATCAAGCCAACGGTCGCCAGAATAATCAGTGAATATAAAGTAACGACGATACCCATGGCAATCAGAACCGATTTAGGAACATTTTTGTTCGGATTCTTCACTTCTGAAACCATAAAAGCAATAGCAACAATGGAACCGTATCCGACCATTGCGGTAGGAACTACTGATAAAAAGCCTGCGCTGCCTGACGCTCCCTGTGAGAAAAAGGGAACAAGCTGTGAAGAATCCCAGTTCCCCCCGAAGATTCCCACGCAGATGAAGATGAGCATGGTAAGAATCAAGAGACCTACGAGAATGTTATTAAGCCGTCCCGCCACGGCGAACTTCAGTGTATTTAAGACAAAGCAAAAGGCGATAGCCCCTAAAGCGAGAGGAATCTGAAGATTGGAAAAAACAGGAAAACCAACTCCCAGATAAGTGCCCACATAGATAGCTGCAAATGCAATCGCCACGACATTGGCGTTAATGTATCCCCATGTGGAGATCCAACCCCAGAGTTTTCCGGTCTTTTCAGTCTTTCCAAGCGCTTTGGACGGAAAAACGAATACACCGCCCGATTTCGGAAAAATAGTGGATAATTCCGCTACGACAAGCCCGTAAATCAACATGATAACAGCCGCTATAATCCATGAAATAATAGCCGACGGCCCCGCCTGATAAACGGTAAGTCCTGAAAGTGAAAAAATAGCGCTTCCGATCATTCCCCCTGCGATCATGGTAACGCATGCCAGTAACCCAAGTGATCCCCCTTGATTGTTTTGATTATTGTTTGACATAAGCATATTATGGCGTAACAAAATAAGCCCCCTTTGTTATACCTTCTCCTTTCCAATAAGTCCGTCATGGAGATAACGTTGACAAAGAGGCATCCGATATCCGCATCCGCCATGACTATGATTTCTGTATCAGTATTTTTGCTGTCTCCAGATCCGTGACTAATACGTTGATATACCCGCCTTTCAGCGCTGCATAAATAGCATCTGCCTTTTCCGGTAGTCCTGCAATTCCGATTCTGATCGGTATATTTAGATAGTCCTCCAGCGAAATTGCAATGATCCGGCTTCGGTAGGATGGTATGATAGGCCTTCCGTCGGCATCGAAAAAGTGTGTGCCCACTTCTCCTACCGCCCGTTCCATTTTTTCTTTATCATCTTCCGTCTCCCGTATGGCGTTCAATGGCAAAAGATGCTCTGTCTGGCCGCTGGCGGTTCCGATGCCAACAATCGCTACATTACAATTCCTTACCGTATTATAAGCCTCCTGAAAAAACGGTTCTTTTATAATAGAGTTCTGCAATTCACTGCTTTGAACAATAACTGGTGCATAGAGCATAACTGGTTTTGCCTGTAACTTTACTGCAAAATTATGTACAATATCGTCCACGGCAACGTGCTCTCTGTCATGATTCGCACTTCCCAGAAGCTGAGTTACTGTCAGGTTTTCCTTCCTAAGCAACGGCATATGATCTACCATGGCTGCGGTGGCGCGCCCTCTGGAAAAGCCTACCGTATCTCCTTCATTGATAAACTTGCCAATATATCTTCCTGCCGCCATTCCCAGATCCACATAAATATTTTCCTTAATCAGATTGTTCATGACACAGGCGCCCTTTAAATTGAACTTCTTCTCCAGACCTGCTTCTATATCCACATAGTTTTCATCTATATTAACTACATGTATCTGTACGATGCCAAGCGAGATGCACTCCGCCAGAATACGGTTTACCCGCTGTCTGGACATATTCATCTTATTTGCAATTTCTTCCTGAGTGAATCCTGCCTTATGATAGTAATACGCAATTTTCGTATACTCATTGATCATCGCTTTCGTTATATTACCCTTTTGCATAGTTTGTACCTACCTTACATTGTATTTATAATTAGGTACATTTTACGCAATTTAACAAGATTTAGCAACTTCTTTGACCGCATTTTACTATAATACGATATGTGGAAGGATCTACTGCTTTCTCAAGCGCCTCTTCCATCCTATCAAAAGGCTCTCTGTCAGAAATCAGCTCCGTTACGTCTATCATGCCGCCCGAAAGGAGCTTTGTGGCTATGAGGAAATCCTTGGTCTGTGGGTTAACGGACCCTGTAATAATTTGCTCCGTGGAGTGAATCTTATTCGGGCTGATTTCGATGGGGTTGTCCGGATGGAAAGATGAGTAAAATACAGTTTTCCCTACTTTTCCCGTCATCTGCACTGCCTGACTTCCGATTGCCGGAATCGCTACCGTACAGAATACCACGTCAGCGCCTCTACCCTCGGTAATTTCCTTTACTCTGGCAACAACATCCTCTCTTTTCGAGTTAATTGTGATGTCTGCTCCCATTTTACGCGCCACCTCGAGCCTTGCCTCATCCACTTCACAGGCGATAACGCGTGCACCTTTTAATTTTGCGAGTTGGATATGAAGCGCTCCCATGATGCCGACTCCAATTACCACAATATCATCCCCGAGCTGTATATCTCCGTTTTGTATACTGTGCACACAGCACGCAAGAGGCTCTGTCAATGCCGCATGTTCCAGGTTGATGTCATCAGCCATCTTATAAACATTCTTAGCATCTACCATCATATACTCCGCCATTCCACCCGGCCCCGCGATTCCCTTATGTGTCTCCGCAATAAAAGAAACAACACATTGGTTCTCATGACCGTTACGGCAATAATAGCATTCTCCACAGGAGGTCAGCAGACGAATACTTACTTTGTCCCCCGTCTTTACATTCTTAACACCCTCTCCCACTGTTTCGACGACACCGGCAACCTCATGCCCGCCGGCAAAAGGGTAGCGGTTCATGACTCCCGTATAAAATCTCTGCTCCAAGGTACAAATCGCACAGGAATCTACCTTTACCAATACCTGTTTATTATCAGGCTCTCTCTTCTCCACATCCCTTATTTCAAGTTTCTTTGTATCTGCCAAGATACCTACCTTATATGTGCTCACTTAAACTTCACTCCTTAATATTATTTTTAAATGTATCCCCTTTATATCGTTTTTGAATGTATCTCTTTTAATGCCGCATCTACACTGCAGCCTTCATGTATCAACTTCGCGATGGCTGATGCATATTTAGCGGGAGCCTCGTGTCCCCAAATATTTCTTCCCATTGCGATTCCTGCTGCTCCGGCATCCAGCGCATCTTTAATCTCTTGTAAAAGCTGTTCTTCCGGAACTTTCTTCGAGCCGCCCAGAATGACTACAGGGGCATATACGCTCTCTACCAACTCATGAAAGCTGTCTTGATCTCCCGTATATTCCGTCTTAATAATATCTGCACCCAATTCTACGCCCTGCCTGCACGCAAATGTGATATTTTCCGGCGTTCTGGAGTCCTCCGCCTTTTCAAACCCTCGGGGCAACGTCTCCGCAGTCACCGGAATTCCCCACTTATGGCAATCCAGTACAACCCTTGACAGATTACTCAGCACCTCGTTTTCAAACACGGATCCCGGGAATCCCATCGTAATAACAGAATCTGCCCCAAGCCTCAGCGCATCTTCCGCCGTAGCCACTATCTGCATCGGCTTGGAACGGTCTCCTAAATAGGAAACTCCTCCGTCAATCCTTAAGATAATTCCTTTTCCCAAAAAAGAATCCGCGAATTTATCCGCCATACCCACCGTAGATAAGAAAGCATCTGCTCCTGCTATTGCTACGTCACGTATTAAACTTTTCGGATCCTTCATCGCCGGAAGCACGTTAAAATTGGCACCGTGATCCATTGCCATAATAAAAGTTTTTCCATCCGGTTGTAAAATATGATTCATCCTTTGTGTTACATTTGCCATATCAATCTCCTTTTCAAAATTTAGAATTACATTTGTCCGACACAATTACTTTTGTAACTCCCCATGTCCACAGGATATCATTCATATACAGTATAGTCAATTATATTTATTTAAAAATATTATTTTTGTACCTAATGCACAATAATTTTATTTTATTTTATTACATTTTCTCATATTGACGACATTTGTAATATCTGTTAAGATGTCTTTATTTATATGATATTAGCATCTACAACTGCACAATTCGTTGACTAACAACACCTTTTTACGAAAGGAGATATCAACATGCCCCACCCATATTCCATACTTTCAATGCCCCAGTTTATCACCGGAAGAGGCTCCGTTTCCTTTTTTTCCTCTCTCGGAAAAACAAAAATAGGCATTATACGAGGCGGCAAAAGCTACAACGCCTCTTTGAAGAATACAATAGAAAAGCTCGCAAAAGAATCCGGCGCGGAGATCTGCTATCTGGCACAGATTCGAAACGAACCCTATGTAGAGGATATCTTTTCCTGCATGGAAGAGGTGCGAAATTTTGAACCGGATATGATTCTCGCCATTGGCGGCGGCAGCGTACTGGATACAGCAAAAGCAATTCATCTTTTCTACGAAAACCCTGACATGGCATTCGAAGATGCATTAATCCCCTTCACACTTCCCGCTCTTGGCAAAAAGGCGGTGCACGTGTCCGTGCCAACTACAAGCGGGACAGGCTCTGAGTCAACTTCCGTAGCTGTTTTCATAGATCGCGTGACGCAAGTGAAGCAATTACTGCTAGACAATCATCTGATTCCCCACTATGCCGTGCTGGACGCCGACTTAACGGATTCTCTTCCGGATTCTATCCGTATCGCTACCGCTATGGACGCCCTGACACATGCCATCGAAGCGAGCACAGCAAAAAATGCTTCCGTCATGACACAGGCAATCGCTTTGGAGGCGGCTTTGGATATTATGGAGTATCTAAAAGAAGCTCTGAGTAGCTGTACAGATCGGGAGGCTCAGGCTTTGGCCCGTGAGAAAATACATATCGCATCCGCTATGGCCGGCACTGCTATTACCAATTCCTGCACCGGACTTGCGCATTCCTATGATCATCCGGGACCCGCCTTCGGAAAGGCTCACGGTAGCGTATGCGGTCTTATGCTCCCTTACACCATGGTACTGTGCGGCCCCCATCCCAATTATGCCGTTTTGGCAAAGCGTCTGGGATACTCAGGCAATGAAAAAGAGCTATCACAAGCTCTTATAAATCATCTGATTTTCTTGAGAAAGAAGCTCTCCCTGGAAACCTCATTTAAAGAAATGGGAATACCGGAAGCTGCATATTTTGAATGGGTGCCAAAATGGGCCGATTGTTCCCTTCCGGCTATGGCGACACAGATGTCCCCGGCGGCTATGGATTCAGAAAAAGGCCGCATCTTATATGATGCCTGTTACTTTGGAAAACCTCCGGTCCTTTAATCCCTGACCGCAGAAAGCTTTTACTTATAGGCGCTGCCTCGGTATCCCTGTCTCATAGAAAAGAATTATCTTCATATTCAGCAAAACAAGAGTTTGTAATAGGGACAACTATAGAATTAATAAACCACAAAAAAATATTTAATTGAAGTTCTAATTGCCTGTCAGAACAATAAGCGAAAACTCTAAATTGTCTTTTGATTATTTCCTTGTTTAGCATAAAAAAACACAATTTTCTACATTTTTTAAGTGACGAAATTATTTGTACTTTAGTAGCAGAAAAAATGGGCCCATATCTGCGTCAGACTCATAGTTAAATTTGGGGGCTGATTGTGTGATGCCCAATTCCGAAAAATCTGGAGAGTTACGGGTTTCTTTTCTCTTGCCATAATAAAAGGTCCTCTATGATTTAACATTTTATCATAGAAGACCTTCATTAACTTTATTTACTATTTACAGAAAAACTTTTACAAGCTCAGAGCGCGAGACGTGACTCGAATTCTATCCCTTCGATAAAATACTGATAGAAAGGGACTTTCCGGCACATCTAATTTTTGTCTTTATTCAGCCCATTGCATTCGCTCATAGGGAATACCCATCTTCTTACATTCTTCGCAAACATCTTGCTTTTCTATGCTATTCCCGATAGTGTATTTTAAAATTTTATTACGGAAGACAATAAATTTAATATTCCCCGCCTTAAAATCAACAAACCAATTTCCGCCTTTTGTCTCATCAGAAATCATTACTTTTGATACCAAATTGGGAAAATCTCTGTTTATCGAAGTGAAAAATATAACTGTCCAGTATTTTGGATCTCCTTGAGTCTTCCATATTTCAACTTTGTTGATAGTAAGGTAATCAAGTACCAAATCATTTTCTATACTTTCCTTAATAAGGACTCCTTCATATAAACCTGCTCTGTCATTAAGAATAGCATTATTTCCACATGTATGTATCTCTTGCGCAACGTCAATTACCAAATCATCTTTTAGCAAAACATCTATAGAAATCCGAAAAATTTTACTCAGTATCAATAACTTATCAATATTTGGTAATGCTATATCCGCTTCCCATTTTGATATACATTGTCTGCTAACATTACAAATTTCCGCCAAATACTCTTGTGAATATCCGTATGCCTTTCTTAATACTTGTATTTTTTCGGATAGTTTCATTTTTATTCCAACCTTATGTTTTTTTAATAAAATACTATCATTCGAGAATATAACATTCTTCATCTTCAATGATAATTGCTTGATTATCTGTTAAATTTATGTGTGAACTATGATTAATGTCTATTTCCCCAAATATGCTACCTTCCAAACAATGTACACTTAGTGTGCATGGCAAAAATCCAAGGTTATCTTCTAATCCATTAACACATATGCAACTTCCGGCACTTACACCAATATATATTCCACCATGGTTGATGAACTTCTTCAGCGAACTCGCAAAATTTGCTTCACATATTTTGTCAAGAAGATATCTACTATTACCGCCACAGACATATACTGCATCAAAAGTAGTCATTTCTTCATATTGCATTACATGATCAAGATTATAGGTCTTTATGTTCGTGGCTAATATACCAGCATTTAGTAAATCGTCCATGCATTTTGGCAGTACAGCTTTTGCATCATCATCAATAGCAGCGGTTGGTATCCATATTGCCTTTATTTCATTTGATGGCTTATTAACCATATCATGAAATTTTTGCTCAATTTTTTTGTTTTCAAAGCCGGCTGATGTTAGAATTATTTTTTTCATTATGTACCTCCATAAAAATATTAGAATACTGTAATTGTCAAATATCATTATAATAAGTACATCCATTAACATCTACCAACTTATAAGTGCATTTTAGCAACCTACAAGGGCATAAATTATATATTTTTATTATATCTCTTTAATTTAAAAATCATGCGCAAATAAAAAAATCTAAAGCTTTAGAAAAAACAATTTTCAACAAAAATAGCGGCCTCCGAAAACCTCGAAAACCGCTAATTTACTATATTTTCTAGAGAGCGCGAGACGGGACTCGAACCCGCGACCCCGACCTTGGCAAGGTCGTGCTCCACCAACTGAGCCACTCGCGCAAATGTAAATGATTATGTTGTGCTTTAACGCGTCAACAATAATCATTTTACATATAACTGCTTCATTTGTCAACTACTTTTTATTATCATTTTTGTTTTTCTATTATTCCATCACTTCTATTTTTACTGCCTTTTGTAGCCCTCTGTCGCTCTGCTTATACTTATCGTCAGATCCCCATCTTTTGCTGTAGAACGAATACAAATAGGATAATCGTAAGGATTCTTAAATCTCAAATCTTTAACCCCCTCGACAATAGCAGAATCAAGACCTGTCGGTACATAGTCTACCGCTAATGAATGAGCATAGCGCTCTGTAGCAGGAATAAGGGAAAGCAGCATCGTCACATAGAGAGTGGAGGATACTTGGCATATTCCGCCTCCCACGCTCGTAACTACTCGTCCTCCTGCAAAAGAAGGTGCAAGTTTATATCCATTTTCCACCGTTCTGGACATAACAGAATTGCTGAAGGAAAATGTTCCCTGAGGCTCAATGATCATGCCGTCAATTCTGGAGGAAGCTATCTCTACATTAACTGCTCTGTCCTCTTCTGTATTATACTGCGTAGAAAAAGAAGCGATCTGGCCGTCAGTCTTTGTTACAGCAGTTGCGATTCGCCCCTCTGCTTCTCCGGTCTGAATATAATGATAATAATAAGCACTCAAGTCCTTCACACCGAATGCAGAGACCAAATCAAGATTATTCTGCATATAGGCCCGCACATCAAACGCTGCATTCCCCGCACGGCCTTCTTTCATTCCCGATGCAATAAAATGTCTTAATAATTTATCCGCATCGTAACCTACCGCGGCTTGTACATCAGCATATGTATTATAATAATATTCTGCATCAAAAACCGATGTATAATCTATTCCTCCTGCCGGAATCTCTCTCGCTTGTACTGCCATACCCGATAAGAGGCAAAGACATAAAACCATAGCTGCCCATCTTTTCATTTTCTTCATTACGCTTTTGTCTCCTTTTACATTTTCCCAACTACCTGTTTTATCAACCTAACAGCCACTAGCGTAACATAAATGCGCCTTCTTTGCCACAGGGCAAGTTCTTAATATTTTTTAATTTTTCTAAAAAAGCGCACAAAAAAAGCGGGTGATGGGAATCGAACCCACGTATCTAGCTTGGAAGGCTAGTGTTCTACCATTGAACTACACCCGCATGTACTATGTTGGAATCTATAACTAATTCCATGTGACATTTAGCATAATATCATATTTCGTTTTCATCTGCAATACTTTTTTATAATTTTAGATAATTTTAAAATATTTATAGAATGCGGAGTATCTATCTTCTCTAAGACAGATACTCCCATATTCATTTCAGGCTTACTCTATATTATAATAAAGGGGGATATTATAATATCACTTTTAATGTACATAATGCGAACTATGTAAATAATCATCTAAAAATGACCTTCCGTTTTGAGGCGGTATTACTCCAAAATACTCACACACGCTGGCACCCACATCGGAAAGGGTACTCCTCGTTCCGATGTGTTTCCCATATACGTTCTCTTTATAAAGCAGAATCGGAACACACTCTCTCGTATGTTTGCTGTGCCCAATCGAAGGGTCGTTTCCATGATCTGCCATAATGAGAAGGATATCTCTTTCATTCAATAGCGAAATCATTTTCCCTATCCCTGCATCTGCCTTTTCCAATATCTTCTTATATACTTCGGCGGACTGGGAATGTCCGGCCAGATCTGTTTCCTGTATATTCGTACATATAAAGCCTTCTTCCATAGCAGTTATAGCCTCTATGGTCAGCTCGATACAACGATCCGTAGGCACACAGGATATACTCCTTCCCTGATCATTGGCAACGATATCCGCCACCTTCCCTATCAAAGTTACCGTAATTCCTGCATCTGTCAATATAGTAGGTGCCTGGGTCCTCTTGTCTACCCCATATCCCAAATGTCTGCATTGGTAACCCTGTTCGTAAGATTTGGACTTAGCAGAGGCAATTCCAATATATGTCCCCTGCTTTGTTTCCTGCGCATTCCATATATCTTCCATCGTATTGCCCGTACCCCCGAACACTACCACACGCCCTACCGTTACTACTTCTCTCACCAGATAGGCAATCTCACATTCTTTCTCAAAGGAAATATAATCAAGCGGTGCCGTAACGTTATAGCACATTCCTAAATCTGCCTCCAGGTTATCGCCTACTGTAACATAATCATCGCAGAGAATATACCTAAGACCTTCTTTTTCCAGGACCTCCACCTTGTGTCCGTGGGCTTTTAGCTGGTCTGCAACAATATCTACCTTTTCCTGAAAAGGATGAGCTTCAGGCTTCTTCGGCAGGGTACCCATGATTTCCTGATGTCCCATAAAGGTATCCGCACCGAAATGCATTAACTCGGATTTTCCGAAGTTTGCCGAAACGCTATATTTCATCTGCTCACTTTCCATCCCATAGGCATTCATCAACCCCAGCTTTTCCATATTAGGCAGCTTCATGTCCGGAAAATCCTTCAGAATACTTCTTAATGTATTGGATTCCCGGTCCTCAGGACGCACCTTTTCGGTGTCATTCATAGACCCTATCCCAAATCCATCCAAAACGATAACAATAAATCTTCCTTTTTTATCTTTCTTGTCTCTATCCAACTCCATCACTCTTTCTTATTTCCGAGACTATCATAAATACCCACGACTTCCGGTTTTCCTGTCGATATCCCTTTCACAAGTACCACGTCGCTTCTTGTAACAAAAATCTGGAATCGGAATGCCATCAGCACCGTATCTCCTATGGTACATTCCTTGGAAATCGCAAAATGATAGTCAATACTATCCTCGTTAGGCACGATAACAGAGAGCCTTTCGGCCGATTCCATATTTTTTCCTACTAATGTATTAGAGGCATGAGAACGCCTATAGTGGCCGCCTCCATAGCAATATGCCTCACCCTTGAAATTGTGAGAAATCTCCGAAACATATACTACACTTGGAATTTCCTCCATATCGCGGGCCGCATGTAAAGGTGTTGTTCCTGTCAAACCGTGCCCGGGTTCTCCGCAGTTGCCGCCATATGCCGCTATTTTATCCAATGTATATACACAAGTAGCTGAGGGCGTATTTATAATATCCGGCGTTATCCCCAGTTCCTTAAGCATCTCTACTGCTTCCTTTACTGTATCCAAATTATTAGTAGGTACTATATCCCTCTTTTCATCATCATAGAGAAAGCAAGGAAAAGAGGTTACCCCTTTAATCTGTATGTTCTTGCATTCCGCTTTCACGCGCAAAGCAAAATCTTTCACCTCATTCAATGAGATGCCTGCTGTCTGGCCGGAATAAATAGCATCTTTATCCCCATAAACACGGAGGAGGATTCCTTGTGTAATGCCTGCATCCCCGGCTGCCTTATCTATACTTTTAACCTTATTGTAAGAATAAACAGTAATTACCTCCGGCCGGTACGCAATGGTCTTAGGTATCATCGTTTCCGGTATCTGTACGAGGTGTCCCACATTTCCAATAGGAATTTGGTGCTGCATCATAAGCTGTGCTTCTTTGAAATCCACTACCACCGCTCCTTCATAGCCAAGTCGAACTAACTCTTTTGCCAGATACGGGTTTCTTCCCAACTGCTTTAACATAAAATATAGCTTTATCTTATATTCCTTTGCCTTGTGCAGTATTTTTTCCGCATTTTTCAAGAACATATCCACATCGATCAAATAGGAATCCGGCAGTACTCGGCCATCCTGGTGTAAGGCAAAGGCCGCTTTTATTAAATTCTCATTTTTATCTATCAATTGATGTATGAACATTGCTCTCTCACTCTCTCTACGGCTTCTTTTAAGATTCTCATAACAGTATCTGCGCCGGCTCTCATCGCATTGATACGAATCATTCTATGCTCTATATCGGGAGCAGCTTTTCGTACCGTACCCGATACTCTGTAAAACATAGGGATTAGCTCATATTTGGATTCAGCCCCTACCGGATAAGGTGCTGCCCCCAGCGTTTCAGCTTCTTCCAATACCTTATCTGCGATTTCTTCCTCAAACTCTACCAACAGAACCTTGGATTGGGCATTTGCCAGAAAAGCATCTTTAATACCTTTTATTTCTCCGTCACATAAACGCTTCACACATTCTTCATTCACCTGCGACTGTAAAGCCAGCGCTACCGGTGCATATACAAATCCGCGCAGCACATCAAGTGCTTCATATCCTTGCACCTGCATCCCGCCTGAATAACTCTCCTGTTCCAACTTATCAATATACCTTTTACTACCGACAATTACTCCGATTCCTTCCGGTCCCAATATCTTAAAGGAAGAAAAACAGGATAAGTCAGCTCCGCATTGTACCCCGATATTTTTTACTTTCATAACTGCATAGTTATCATCCGTTAAAATAGGAATATTTCCTATGCCTTTTATTGCTTTCACACACTCACTCATATCATAGCTGTCATCCAGTTTCTGTCTCGTATACTGGATAATAGCCCCTTGAATATCGGGATTCTCTTCTATTGTTTCTTTGATGGATGAGGAATCATTATAATCAGCCTCTATCGTAGTGATATTTAACATTTCCAAGGAAATTGCAGTTGTCGTATAGACCGGAGCGTTATGTACCAATACCTTATCGCAGGGCTTTAACATGGCATGCAAGCCGAAGCGAATTGCTCCGCTCCCCGCCCCTCTTACTAACAGGCAGGCTTCTGCATCGAAGATAGATGCGATTACCTGTTCTACCTTTTTCGTTGTGGAGGGTTTATTCCATCTCCTTGTAACTCCCAAGTCACCTCTCGTTAGAAATTCACTCCCGTGAAACTCCCTCGTTATTTTGTCAACAATCTTAAATTGCAGTTGTGTTGCCTCTGCAATAGAAATATTTTTTAATGGATAGGTCAGCACTGAATCTCCTTTCCCTTAATAGTACAAATTAGAATTAAATATCTAATATTCTCGCCGGATTGCGGATTAATAGCTTCTCCAAATCTTCTTCCTTAATTCCCTTCTTCTTCAATAAGGGGACAAAATCTTTCATTACCGTCATATAACCGGAATAGTTCCCATATGCTGACAGATACGACTTTCTGGATATATCTTGAGATAAAACGATATGATCCTCATAGCCTTTCTCAAGCAGCCACAGAAGGTTATCCGCTCTTATTTCATCCGATAAATAGGCGCTCTTTCCTATGGTGTCAAAACCTATATTGACACCTGTACTTAATACCTTCACATAATAATCTCTGTTATTTGCCAGATCCAGATGACCTAGAATTATTTTATCCGGATTCATTCCATTTTCTTGAAGTATCTTGGACTGCTCCAGAGCAAGGCTCCCCATCTGGCAATGCGTAGTAACAGCGAGCCCCGTACGGACAGACGCCATGGCTGCTGCGATCAGAACCCTTTCTTCACTGGGAGCCATCTCTCCCATACCAGAGGCTACTTCTCCTATAATACCTGCTTTTATTCCCGTTTCTCCGATTCCTTCTACTGCCTCTTTTTCGAAAATATCGCAGATATCCTCCGCTTTGGCATAACGGATAAATTCATTATGGTATGCTTCTAAATAGCATCCTGTCGCCGCTATAATATGAATATCACACACATCGCTTATTTCTCTAAGTGCTCTTACATCTCTACCCATATCGCCGCAAGTTACTTCTACCACAGTCTTTACACCATAGGCTTTCATTTTATTCAATTCTTCCACAATCAGATTTCTGTCGTGAAACGTAGAGTCATCATCTCCTCTGACAAGAGACAAGTCTAATGCCAGATGCTCATGGCACATGGTAATTCCTAACTCTTCCTTATCAAACAAGCCATTTACCGTACAAATCATATACTATTCCTCTGCTTCCCCGGCGAGCCGGAAGCAACTTTCCGGCCCGCCCGAATTCTAAGCAATACCTAACTATTCAGTCCCCTCACAGTTACAGTAACACTATGATTGAAATCACATCGCATTATACTAAAGGTGTTAAACCAATCAAGTATGTAAGGTTAAGTATAATACCCGTTACAATAGCAGCTACCGGACCAATAGCCATACGCATAATTTTTCTGCCTGTCATTTCATTGACTAAGTATATAATACCTCCAATGATAAAACCGCCCGCGGCACCTGCTGAAGTTGCTTCTCCCATTACTCCGCACGCTGAAATAGAACCAATCAAAAGAGCGAACTCAACACAAGTATTCATGGCACTTCTGATATTATCGGAAGCATCTCTCATAGAAGGGAAATTGCCCAGGAATTTGCCAATGAATCCTAACAAGAAAACTTCTACCAAAATAATAACCGCACCTACAATGGCCGCTATCACAGGATTAGGGCAAAGATATCCCGCCACATATACAAAAGTAAATCCTGCCACACCATATACGCCTGTTGTAACAGCTGTTGTTGCAATAAGAGGAATAAAGCTTAATCCTCTCATAAATTCATTCGTAGCTACTACCTTAATAAGAGACTGTGCCTCTGCAGCATCGCCCATAGCATACGCTCTCGAAAGGTCAAACATGGATACGTCGGAGCCTGCGAACACATGTAAGTTACATGCTGCCGCAATAAGCGCACCAGCCACCATTAAGAAAGGAAGGTTCTTCTTGATGCGCGCTACACGCTCGGAGAAGATGTTCATCGTATCTGCCTCTTCTTTCTTCTTATCGCTTGCGTCCTTTATAATGCAAAGGGCAACCAACGCAATAACACCTACCATCATTGTCCATGAATCGCCGCTAATTGTTGTGAATCTGGGTCCGGCAAAGCGGAAAACCAATACAACAACAGCCGTAATAACTCCTTTTGCCATGCCAAACTGCATAATGATAGCAATAATAGGGAAAATAGCAAATCCGGTAACAATATAATTTCCTACATTGCCCATCGCCCCGATAAGATCCACCGGCATACCGGTAAGAACCGTATTAATTCCGCCGATTGCTGTCATACTCAAGAATCCCCAACCTGCTCCCAATATCGGTGCCAGCCATTTCTTAGGCGCTGCGATACCGATAATATCTGTGGCAAGAAATAGCAGCCACGGATTCAATAGGTTGGTTACAAGCGCATTTCCGATACCTACAGATGCGATAAAGCCTACACTCAATCCAAATGCTATGGATGCCATCTGGGTCCTTTTCATACGGCCCTCAATATACTCCGGAATGACCGGTCTGATTCCGTCATGAAATACCGCCATACCCATATGGGATAAAAAAGCTGTCATTGCACAAAGCAGCATGACCATAATTACATTGATTACATTTAATTCCATCTCTCTTCCTCACTTTCTATATAACAGTTCAAGTAACGGTTCAGTTACCTTTTTATTCCTTCATTATCCTTGCTCATGTGCCTTTAATACTTCCATCAACACAGGTACCGTTCCATCAATATTAGAAACCGTCATCCCAAAGCATGTTTTTCCTTCACTGACGTATCTTTCAATCTCATTTTTATCGGGCTTCCCTCCATTCCTACATACCGTGCAACATTTTGAATATCCGATCATACCGATTAAAATGGATATGGCTGCCCCACCCCCGCTTTCACACGCGCCAAAGTAATAATCCACCTGACCGCTTTTCAGCATAGGCACCGCCCCCATATCAGTCGTAATGACTGCTTCGGCCTCCGGATCAGCTTTTAAAATCGCCTGCTGCATCTCGTTTTTCAACATACCGCCAATTGCTATTTTCATTTTTACCTCCTTATTTTCATTCTCTTACGAGAATAGATTACATAGATGGACTATCAGATAATCCCTTTCCGTTTGTGGAAATTTTACATCGATAGTTCCTAATATCCTTTCTGCAAATAAACAACTTTTCTCATAGCTGCTCTCTTCCTTTAAGGCTTCTATCACCTCCGGCTGTAAAGGATTTTCTTCTTTTTTATCAATTACTCTTTGTGTTCTCATTGCTAAATGCGTGACGAACATTGCGAATTTCTCTTCGTCCGCATCCGGACGTTCCTCCAACACCATATTGATCGTATCATGGCAAAACTCTGCTACCTTCTTACTTACAAGCCCCGCCTCATGTAGTATCCGAATTCTTTCATACGCATCTTCTCTCACTGCTCCCATTTTAATAACCATCCCTTTCTCATAGCCTATAAAATACATTATTTTGTATATTAATTTATACTTTATTTTAGTTAGTATACCTATAACTAATTTTATACAAATTATGCTCATTAACCCCCATAACTTCAATATACATTATTTTGTATATTGGTGCAAAGCACCTATCGTTACTCTCAGCAACGGTAAAAAAGTTGCTATTAATAATTCGGTGCGAGTTTGCCATCCCGTACCCCTTTCAATATATGCAGAACCCTCTCCGGTTTAATATGTTTTTTCAAAAGTTCTTTTAAATAATCTTCATTTCTCCTTACTACCAGAACAGCAGTAGAAAACAAATTATTATAATCCGAATTATCGAGAAATATTACCTTAAAATTATCTCTATTATTAGCCACCACATCTTCGTAGTTCCAAACGCCGGCATCTATAATACCATCCAAAAGTGCAGTAACGGTATTCTGTGTACGGATTTCTACTAGCTTTACCTTTTTGCCATTTGTAATGTTCTTCGTTATCTTACTTTGGTCCAACGAATCACTATCATAAGCAACCCTCATTCCATCACATATTCCATCTTGCTCTTTGTCCCTTAAAAGCAATACATGCTGTGAAAGGAAACTTCCCGATCCAAAATTAAATAATATCTCAATATCACTGTTATTTTTTATAGCATATTCCGCCGCATACTGTGAGCATATGGCAAAATGATAGGCTCCTGTTTCGACCAACCTGATTCGGCCTACTGCACCTCTTGCATAGGCCATATTAAAATTCAACTGCTTCAATTCTTCATAAATCGCGGTGGCAAATCCTTCATATGTAATAGAATAGGGAAGCGGCATAATGCCTAACATCTCACGATGCATACAGTTTTCCTGAAGTTTGGTATAATCGATACCTTCGATATAAGTCCCAAGATGTCCCTGATGCTTTAACTGAATCGCCTCTATCTCTTTTAAATAATTAAAGGCATTCTGAATCGTTCCTCTGGAAACTCCAAACTCTTCTTGATATACCGATATTGGAGGAATCCTGTCTCCCGCATTTTTAGACATCAGATTAAGCGCTAACATACTAATTGTCACGCCTGTCTTCTGATATAAAACTCTATCCATTCCCATACCTTACCAATTCCCCGTTTTATGTACAAAATATTGTATATTGTTAATATATCATGATAATTTACATATGTCAATGGAAAAAAGTCCATATGTTTCGTCACTAACTACAAAAATCAGGGATATTCACAGATTTTAACTGTGGAATATCCCTGATTTTATATTTTGGCATTTGACCATATAAATAAACTATATTATACTGCGCCGAGCAGAGCGAGTGTGCAAAAAGCATACTGTGGCCGCTTGCGGACAAAGTATAATATTTTAACAATATTATACTGCGCCGAGCAAAGCGAGTGTGCAAAAAACATACCATGGTCGCTTGCGGACAAGGTATATCTTCCTTTCTATTCGTCTATTTCTTCTGTCTCATCCGCCTTAAATATACGTCCGGCAATATATTCATACATCTCATCCCTGGACATCGCGAGCGAGACCGACAACTCAGAATATAAATTGTCTTCTGCTATCCTTAAGTATTTCTCATCCATCACCGTTGTTTTCTTACCTTGTGCGATTCGCTCTTGTTTTCGTACATAAAGAGTCTTGATGACCTTAATCCAATCCCTGCATTCTCCGCTACGGATTGTCTTCTTATATTTTTCTTCTCGCTGTTTATCATCGCTTACCCACAATTCCTCAATATCCGGAATATCATTAATCAGCTCATTAGCCTCTTCTCTCGTAAGAATTGCACGCATCACCGCCTTATTACTATCTACCGGTGTAAATATCTTGCTTTCCTTCTGATAACGCGGAACTAAAATATAATACAATCTGCTTCCCGATACACCTGCCATATCAAGAGTGGTAATATCTGCTATCTCACATACCCCTGTATTTCCATATACAACAAATTCTCCTTTCCCGAACATATCATCCCTTCTTTTCTCAACTAAAAAATGGTTTAAGGTTCCTTACTTCTATTCTACCCTTAAAAAAAGATTTTACCACCCTTTTTGCACTTTTCTCCCATTTTTGTATTATTTGTCTCATATAACCGAGTTATATCTTGTATATTATTCCAATTCAATCCATCCGTCCATGTCATCAAAGCTATATTCCATATTAATTGTAACATCTTCATTCTCATATCCGGCAAAACTTACATCCGCGGATTCGATTATATTACCGCCCTTATCTATTGCCTCCAGACGCCAATCCGTTTCTTCCTTTGCCATACAGAGGTTTAGAATGCTTAAAACTTCATATCCATCCATATTCTCTATATCCTCAGCCAGGTTCTTACCTTTCTCATTCTGTAAGGCTTTATATAGATAAATTTCTTCCAGCTCTACACCCGTGTTATTCTTTATCATTACCGATACGCTAAAGGTATTATCGGCTGCCTTTTGGTCTGTCAACTGTTCCATGGATGATAGAATATCGTCATATACTACTATATTCTCCTCCAATTCCTTAATCGTATTATCGATTTCCTCTTCCGACATATTCTGGATATCCCGCTTACCCGTCTCGTTAAGCTCATTCGCCATGCTATCCAACTCTTCACGAAAAGAATCATCCTCCATGTTAGCATATACTTCAATCACCGCATTGTGTTTACTTACCAATTCCTCATAGACACCCTGTGCCTGTTCCAGCTTCCCCGCAGAAACCTTTCCACATCCTGCGAACAAACAGGCGGACATGCAGATAACCAGTATTTGTCCATATCTTTTCATGATGAACTCCCCTCTCCTCATCTTCCGGCGGCTTCTTTCGAAGCCGCTTCTCCCTTATAACTTATTGCGGGGAAATCCACCGCATCCTCCGGAAGTGCATAAGTACAGTCGAGAAATAACCTGCTATTATGAGCTTCCTTTTCATCATAAGTATAATTCAACCCTCCGCCTACCTCTTTTGCTATTTCATCGAAGAAATCACACATTTCAAATAAGGACTGCCAGATAGCTTCTACACTTCCGGAAGGATACGTACGAGAAATCCTCTCCATTCTCTCCTTGGACAAATACTTATGTAAATACTTCCCTGATTTCCCAATACTGCAGGAAAAGTCAGTATAAATACCAATATACCAGGAAAGCATCTTCATTAACTGCGGCCTGACATAGAAATTCATCGTATCCATAGCATAAGATATTTCCTCCCGCCACAATCCCTTTCCCATACTATTGAGCATCCACCAGAATTCATTGCAGCAACATGCATATTCTACCATCGACGGACGCCTCACCCAATGGTCTTCATCAGAGGCTTCAGGAATCGAAGGAAATGCCTTATCCTTATCGAGAAAGATAATACACAGCTTATCACTTTTCATATCCGCAATACTATATTCCAATGTCTGTACATGAAGATCAATTCTATTGCCATCCTCAAACTGCATTAAATAGCCATAGCAATTATCGATATCATGTGCATGTCCCAAGAGCATGTCCATTTTCTCAGGCATCTGCATATAAAGCCGCTTCCCGAATATATCGATCCATTTCTCATCTTTAATAAACGACGCGGTTTCCCTTACCACATACACAATATCATAGTCTTGAAAAATATCCCTGGGTGCATTCCGATTTGTTCTTGAGCCGTTCATGTAAACTCCCCGGATACGTTCATCCCTCTGAGCCGTTCCAATTATGAGATCCATCATTTCTTTTTCACTTCTCATAAGTAGTCCCTCCGCATGCTCTCCTTGCGATATATTCCAATGCTTTGACGGCTGTGTCTACTTCCATTATACTTATACCTTCACATAAATGCAAATGAATCCCTCTTCTACCCGCTAATACTTTACAAAATACTTTACACTTTCCTGCAGTTCACGTACTATTTCATTTACCATTCGTAACGCATTTACAACCTGTCCCATATTCTCTGATAAATCGGAAGTATCTCCCGCTACGCTTGTAATCTCACTCGTACTGCTTCCTACCGTATCATTGATTCCATGACTTGCTTTATTAATTTCTTTTACAAGATAAAGCAGCTTAGCCATACAATCTTTGAAATCCTCCATAATGTTGTCCATTTCTTCCGCCGATTCAAAGTATTCTTTTCCGGTAGCTTCTAATACCTCGTAGTCTCCCATTACATTTTTATGTATGAAGGACAGGACACTCTCCGTATCCTTTGCTAAGTTTTCCACATTTCCGATAACTTCGCTGCTTATTTCCTGAATATAATTAGCAGTACTTCTGGAGTTATCAGCCAATATCCTTATCTCATCCGCTACTACGGCGAACCCTCTTCCCGCTTCTCCCGCACGAGCGGCTTCAATAGATGCATTTAATGCAAGTAGATTCGTCTTGCTGGCAATTCCTAAGATTTCTTCTGTCAATTCCGATATTTTATAGATTTGCTTACTATCTTCTACCGACTTGTTGACAGATGCATCTATAGAGGCGATAACTTGAATAGCTTCTTCCTTACTGCTTATCGCTTTACGTTCCACTTCCTGAGCTTTTAGCTTAACATCCTTTGCATAACTGCTTCCTTCTGATGCTTTGTCTGTCATCTGAATCACTGTATGTTCCATATTCAAGGTATCTTCATTCAGCATAGTAATAGTAGCCGCGACTTCCTCCATGCCCGCTGCAAGCTCCTGCATGGTGGCCGATATATTTTCCGTTCTAATATTAGCATTTCCTATACTTTCTTCCACTATTTTTCCTTGTTTCCCCAGTTCCTTACAGCATCGGATCATACCTGAGATAATACTCTGTACGAGAGAAAGGAAATCATTAATCCCTGATGAAAGCTTTCCTATTTCATCCTTCGATTTGCTCTCCACTCTCACTGTCAGATCTCCACGCTCAGCTTTTATCTCATCTACGATCGTATTGATCTGCCTTGTGGATTTTTTAATCGGTCTCACCACGGTCAGACTTATCACTATGATATTTATACCAATAATGACTACGAAAAAGACAAATGACCCAAAAGCGATATACGGTACCGTTGCCAATGTGGAGTTAATCGATTCCTGCTCTCTATCCATTTCTTCATTGGTAAATGAGATAATGGAATCGATATATGCTTCAATATTCGACTCAAACATGGATAAATTGGAGGTCGCAGATACATTTGCCTGCTGTTTATTCACCATGCTCGTATTTAACAAGCTCGTCACTGTTTTCTTATATCTTGTATAATCCGCGATAAACTTATCAAAATCTTCTCTTCTGATACCATCTTCTTCCAGAAGGATATCGAAGCTTTCTGTCTTCTTGTCGAGGGCATCAATCCTTGCGAAGATATTCTCCCCTATCTTCTCCATATCTCCCTCTCTAACCGTTAAGACATGCATCAGTACCTGTCCGTTAATATAAGAAAAGTCTCTGGATATCTCAGAAATCTTCTCGACTTCCGCTACCTGTTCTTCCATAATCTTTCTGTTTGCATCGCTTATCTTTTCCAGCGACATGACCATGAACCAAATAACAGAGCTGGCTACAATTGCCAACAATAATATTTGAATATATATTTTGGTTCCTATCTTGTTTTTCTCACTTGCCCGTTTCACAGGTATATATCCATTTGTTTTTTTCTTATTTTTCTTCATTGTTTTCATCGCTTTTTATCCCTTCTTACATACTGGTTCGTAACTTCCTTCCAAATTCCATACTTATCACAATTATAACAACCTTTCGATAACGCTTTTACAAGGATTAGCAGTAAGCAGAGAAAGTTCCAACGTACCAAAATACGCCGGAACCTCTCCTGATTAGATATTAGCAAAAATTAATTATTGGCAATTAATTTTCCACCCCTTTTAGATACAACATCAAAGATAACTGCTGCCAAGAGAACCAAGCCCTTTACTACTTTCTGAATATTCTGGTCAACACCCATAATACTCATTCCCAGGTTAATTACACCCATTAAAACGGCGCCGACGATAACCCCGGGGACAGTTCCTGTTCCACCATATGCAGATGCTCCACCGATAAAGCAAGAACCGATCGCATCTAATTCATAGTTCGTTCCATAGGTAGGCTGAGCCGATGTCATACGTGCAATCGTAAGCATTCCGGCCAAGGCTGCTAAAAATCCCATATTTATATATGCAAGAAAATATACTTTATTTGTATTGATACCGGAAAGTTTTGTCGCTTTCTCATTACCTCCTACCGCATAGAAATAACGTCCTACAGTAGTATTCGATGTAATATAACCATAGATAAGTACTACGATCATTACCCAGATAAGAGCTGTAGGGATACCTCTATACTGAGAAAGTCGGAAGAAGAATGCCAGAACTACCGCACAGATTAACACCATTTTAACAAGTGTGGAAGTTATGCTTTCTACTCCATAGCCCTTTTTCACTCTTACGATTCTATTCTTAAGCTGAACAGAAACATAGATTACACATACGATAATACCTGTCAACATACACAATACATTGAAGCCTTCCACGTGGAAGATATCAGGAACATAGCAATTCGCACCGCCACCGAATAACTTGATGAATTCTTCCGATGTAAGCGATACTGTCATACCCTGTAACACTACGTTGGAAAGACCTCGGAATACGAGCATACCTGCCAGCGTAGTAATAAAGGGAGGTATACGCACAAAGGCAATCCAAAAGCCTTGCCATGCACCGATTAACAGGCCGACAATAACCATAGCAACGATAGCCGCGTAGGGGTTCATCCCCTTATTTTCCATTAAAACAGCTCCGATCGCACCGACAAAGCATACTACCGAACCTACGGAAAGGTCAATATTTCCTCCGGTCAAAATACATAACAACATACCTGTTGCCAGCACAAATACATATGCATTCTGAGAAATTAAGTTACTGACATTCTGAGGAAGCAGAATTTTCCCTCCGGTTCCCCAAGCGAAGAAGGCTGTTACAAGAACGAGAACAATAATCATCGTATATTTTTTAACGCCTTCCATTAATCTTACTCTATCCATAATTTACGCTCCTTTATTACTAACTTTCAATATGTGTGACATAATAAGTTCCTGTGACGCTTCTTCCGATGAAAGTTCTCCGACCATCTTGCCTTCATTCATAACGTAGATACGGTCGCACATTCCAAGAACCTCAGGAAGCTCCGATGATATCATTATTACGGATTTTCCTTCCGCTACTAATTGATTGATAATACAATAAATTTCGTATTTTGCGCCTACATCGATACCTCTTGTTGGTTCGTCAAGAATCAATATATCCGGATTGGCAAACATCCATTTTGCGAGCAATACCTTTTGCTGGTTACCGCCGCTTAAGTTTCCTACATTTTGTTCTACTGTAGGGCACTTCGTTTTCAGTTTGTCTTTATACTCCACTGCCACTGCATATTCTTTATCCTTATTAATAACCATACGTTTGCTTATTTCTTTCAAGTTTGCCAGCGTAGTATTAATTTTGATAGGATTACTTAATATCAGCCCATTCCCTTTTCTGTCTTCTGTTACATAAGCTAATTTTTTATCAATTGCATCTTTTACCGAATTGAGATGGACTTCCTGCCCATTGAGCGTAATCTTTCCGGATATATTGGAACCATAGCTTTTTCCGAAAATGCTCATCGCTAATTCCGTTCGGCCGGCTCCCATCAATCCTGCAATTCCAACCACTTCTCCTTTTCTGACACTGATATTTACATTATCAACTACTTTTCTTTCAGAATAGAGAGGATGGTAAACAGTCCAATTTGAAACTGACATCATAACGTCGCCAATTTCCTTTTTCTCACGCTTCGGGAAACGATTCGTAAGATCACGTCCAACCATTCCTTTGATGATACGGTCCTCCGTAATATCATCCACATTCTTATCCAAGGTCTCAATGGTAGAACCGTCTCTTATTACCGTAATCTTATCTGCAACATACGCTATCTCATTCAACTTGTGAGAAATGATGATTGATGTCATCCCCTGCTCTTTGAATTTAAGCAATAAGTTAAGAAGCGCTTTCGAATCCGATTCATTCAAAGATGCTGTCGGCTCATCCAATATAAGAAGCTTCGCATCCTTAGCCAATGCTTTGGCTATCTCTGCCAACTGCTGCTTGCCGACACCTATATCCTTAATTAACGTTCTGGATGATTCCTGTAAGTCAACTACTTTCAACAGCTCATCCGCACGTCCATATGTTTCATTCCAATTTACTGCGAATTTATGTCCTCTCTCGTTTCCTAAGAACATATTTTCCCCAATTGTCATATACGGAACTAAAGCCAGTTCCTGATGTATGATTACAATTCCTTTTCCTTCACTATCTTTAATTTTAGTAAATTTACATACTTCGCCATCATAAATAATATCACCTTCATAAGTACCATAAGGATAAACACCACTCAGTACGTTCATCAAGGTAGACTTTCCCGCACCGTTTTCGCCTACAAGAGCGTGGATTTCTCCTTCCTCCACTTGCAGATTAACATTATCAAGTGCTTTTACTCCAGGAAATGTCTTGGTGATATTCTTCATCTCCAATAATATTTTCGCCAATTTTAAGTTCCTCCCAATATCTAATCGAACAACCATTTTACTTAAGAATGCAGGCGGAAATCCGCCTGCATTCAGTTGTATCACCTATGACACAAGTCATATAAAACACTTGTCAGCTTAATTACTGCAAATCAGCTTCCGCATAGTAACCGGAATCAATTAGTAATTCTTTGTAGTTGTTGATATCTGCAAATACAGGCTCGCAAAGGTAAGAAGGAATAATTCCTGTTCCGTTATCATAGCTCTCTGTATCGTTAACCGGTGCTTCTCCGCCCTTCATAACAGCATCTACCATCTGAACAACCTGTGTTGCTAATGTACGGGTATCTTTGAAGATAGACATGGACTGTTTTCCAGCGATCATGTTTTTAACGTTTGCAATATCACAATCCTGTCCTGTGATAATCGGCCATTCGCCTGTGTATGCTGCAATAAGTGCATTTTCTACACCGAGTGCTGTAGAGTCATTAGAGCAAAGAACTGCATCTAATTTCGTTCCATCTGCATAATAAGAAGCGATAATAGCATCCATTCTGGACTGTGCTGTTTCTGTTGACCAGTTAGCTGTAGCTACCTTTTCAAATGCGATCATATCGGACTGTACTACTAATTTGCCTTCATCGATGTACGGCTGAAGAACGTCGATTGCGCCGCCATAGAAGAATCTTGCATTGTTATCTCCCGGGTCACCGGTGAAGATTTCAAGGTTGAAAGGTCCTGCTGCGTTGTCAAGGTCAAGAGTATCTCTGATATATTCACCCTGCTTTGTACCTACCATGTAGTTATCGAATGTAGCATAGTAAGTAACAGCATCAGAGTTCATAATCAAACGGTCATATGCGATAACAGGAATACCTGCATCTTTAGCCTGTGAAAGAACTGTTCCAAGAGAATCTCCATCGATGGAAGCGATTACTAAAAGCTCACATCCATTGGAAATCATGTTCTCAATCTGGGAAACCTGTGTAGCAATATCATTACTTGCATACTGAAGGTCAACTTCATATCCAGCTTCTTTCAACTGAGCTTCCATGTTGGATCCATCCTGATTCCAACGCTGTAAATCCTTTGTAGGCATTGCTACACCGATTAAGCCGCCTGCTTCTACTGCTGCTTCCTCAGCAGGTGCCTCTGCTGTTTCTTCTGCGGGTGCTTCTGCTTCTGTCTTTGTTTCTGCCGGTGCTTCTGTTGTTGCCGGCTTAGCGCCTCCACATCCAACGAGCAACGTTGCTACCATTGCTACACTGAGCAATGCACTGATTACTTTTTTCTTCATTTCGCAAATCCTCCCTTAAATTTGTTTGTCGACAGCTACCTTGCTGCTACACTCTGAATATACCATAAGAAAAGTAGGATTTGCTTGTAATCATCTTCAAATTTTTGATATATTGTTTTGAAAAAAAGGATGGATGCTAGCATTTTTTTGTGCTATGTGTGCATATTTCTTAAAATATTACTATTATTTCTTTGCATATTCACTAATTGGGCATTTCTGATGGTACATTAAGGTATACATCTTCCTTCAGATGGAATCCACTGTTAATAATCACCTCATTTATATTATCACGAGTTACTTTCACAGGTTCTAATACCACATAAGGAATCTCATAAGTACCATCGCTTATCTTTTGAATATTGCTTTTTTTGTCCGAGGATGCTTTTTCCTCTACGATTCTTACACCTCCTCCGCTCGGAAGCAAAGTATATACCGCATCGTTATCCGTCAGCTCCCTTCCGAGGGCAAGTATAATTGCATATTCCGCCGCTGCCTGTGCCAGCTTCTCCACCGGCTTATATACAGTCATCACCTGTGTTCCCTCTACGATTCGCTGACACGCTTCCAGTTCAGCATCCTGCCCTACCACACCGATTTTCCCTGCCATTCGCTTCTCCGCAAGCGCATGAACTACCTGGCTGGCAAGACTATCGTTTCCGCACATAATACCTCCCGCACTGTTTACCATAGCAGAATTCTCATATATATAATTTCCGGCAATTTCAGGTTTCCACCCATCCGCATTGATATTATCAATGACTTCGATATTATATCTATTCATAACTCTCATAAAGCCATTTCTTACAAGTTCCACATTATAATCGGTAACAGGGCCTTGCAGCATAATTACCTTATTGTCCTTCAGACCATTTTCTACGAGCCCTTCTCCCATCATCGTTCCTACCGCCTCATTATCAAATGATATATAGAGATCGGCATCTGCATTTCTAATAATTCTGTCATAGCAGATAATTTTAATTCCCTGTCCCTTCGCTTTTTGAACGACATCCTTCAGTCGGTCCCCGTCAATGCTGATAATTACGATAACATCCATTTTCTTTTCGATGAAATATTCTATTTGTTGAATCTGTTCTTCCACATCTCCATTTGCATTCTGCACATTTACTTCCGCCCCGTATTCCTTAGCCGTAGATACGAATACATCCCTATCTCTCTGCCAGCGTTCTATTACAAAGGAATCGAAACACATGCCTATCTGGATCTTATTTTGCTTACTTTCCAAGTCCCCGGTGCTTTCCGTTTGCATTTTCCCGCACCCTGTTAAAATAATAAAAAAGATACAACAAAAAGCTAAATACCTTCCTCGTCCCATATCGTAACTATCCTCCTTCTAGCTTCGACCATGTGCTGGCTATATGCCAACTAAATACTGCCTTCCTTATACTCTGTCGGTGTCACCCCTACATTCTTCTTAAAAGAACGGCTGAAGTAGTTGGGATCCTGATATCCTACCATAGAGCATATTTCTTTCATCGTATACTCCGTATCTTTCAGCAATTCCTTGGCTTTTTCTATTCTGACATTCGTTAGATACTCAATGAAGTTCGTACCCGTCTCTTCTTTGAAAATCTTACTGAAATAATAGGGGCTGATATTTACTTCTCTGGATACATCATCCAGGGACATGTCTTTATTATAGCGGGAAGAAATATATTCCTTGGCCTTTTCCACTACACTGCTGGACTTTTCTTCTCTTTTGGTCGCTATGTTACGGCAGGCTTCCGTCATCTTCGAGGCAAACCATTCCTTCAAGTTCTCCATCCCCTGCAGTTCCATTACCTTAGGCAAATAATCTGTCCTTGCACAGAACTCATAGGTCATGCCGCCATTTTCATATGCTAAATGCTCAGCCCACAACACAAATTCTATCGTCTTCAGACGGATATCCATAATGCTATCCGGATAGGTGTCCTTCATCCAGTCAAAATATACGGACGAATAAGAAAGTGTACTGTTAACATCTCCTTTTAAAATGGCTTCAAATAGTTTTTTCTCCAAATCGATCGGATAGTTGGCCTCATATTCACATACGAGGGGAAGATCCTCCGCATGAGCAACACTTCCTGTGGAGTTTATCAAAGCATTTAAAGATTCATTATATGATTCCTGCTGATTATGAAAGCTTTTGACAGAACCGATTCCGATGCGGAAACTGATATCCATTCTTTTTCTCATCTTCCTCACCAATTCCCTGGCTTTCTCGATCAATTCAATTCTCTCATTATAATCCATCTTAGAGGCAGCATAAGGAACCAACACAGGAATCTTATTCGCCATAAGTCCTCCGACAACTCCGGGAAAGGATTCCTTAATGAGCTCCCGCACCTCTTTATAATGATTCTGAAGACGCATTCCGGCTCCTACTGCGTTCGTCATGTAATTTCCTCTTTGCTCCTCTCCACATACCACACCGATCATATACCCATAACTTTCTTCTATTCCTAATAAGCCTTTATAATTCTCAGCATCCTCCTTGAAATATTCCTGAAGCAAAATATTGTGTATTAATCCATTCTCGATAATAGGAACGACTGTTTCCAGCTTTTCCTTTATGATTAAGTCATTGCTTCTCTTCGCGCGTTCATCATCCACCTGATTCATCGCTTTCTTCAAAGCCTTCGTTATCTTTTCCCTGTCCATCGGCTTAGTCAGATATTCCATTACCCCTAAATTAATAGCCTCCTTAGCATAATCGAACTTATCATAGGCGGACATAATAATGAAAATAACATTAGAATTCGTTTTTCTTATTTCCTTCATGGCCTCTATTCCGCTGATACCCGGCATATGAATATCCATAATTGCGATATCAGGGCGCAGGTGCTCCGCCAGCTCTATAACATTCCTCCCTGTTTTCGCATACTCTACCAGGCAGAGATCACCGAATTCCTTTTCTATAATGAATTTCAAAGAATCTATTACGATTCCTTCATCATCTGCAAGCATTATCTTATACATCCTCGTATCTCCTTTCCTGAACAGGAATGTATATTCTTACCTCTGTTCCCATGTTCTCACCTTCACATACAATTTCAAATACATCCTCCCTGTCCAGAAGTAATTTTAATCGATTGATCACATTATCCAGGCCTATCCCATTGGAATTGCCCGATATATCTTCTGACCGCAGCCTTCCTTCCAGTATTTTATCTATCATCTCTTCGCTTATTCCCACTCCATTATCTTTGATGCTTATACAAACACTATCTTCTATCTCATAGACGGACAAAATTATCTTACCTTCCCAGGTGATATCACGAATACCGTAATTTACACTATTTTCTACGATGGGCTGCAGGATCATAACCGGCACCTGAATATTATTAAATCTCTCATCGATGTTCTTTTCGAAGTGAATCTCCCCGGAAAAACGTACATTTAAAATATAAATATAACTATCTACCAGACTTATTTCTTCTCCTAAAGTAACAATCTCATTATTCTTCATATTATATCTGAAAAAGCCAGCCATATTTTGCACATATTCATAAGTCCTGTCCGCATGTTCCATCATGGCAAGCTGCGCACCCGCATTTAAGGTATTAAACAGGAAGTGCGGATTAATCTGGGCTTGTAAATATTTCAACTGCGCGTCCTTCAAATGAGCTTCCATCATCAGCTCTTTTTCCTTCATCGCACGTTCCATCTCCATACTCGTCTTTACCCTGACAATATAGGCACGTATGTTAACGATCATTTTGTTAAACGCCTTCGTTACGACTCCTACTTCATCCCCGGACCTCACATCCAGAAGTTCCAGGTCGAAATTCCCTTTCGCCACCTCATTGGCCGCTGCCGCCAAAATCTTAAGAGGATTGGTTATCGTCCTCGTCAACACGATAGTTAATATAACATTACATAGAACGACACAGATCAATATTCCATTGCTTACTAACTCCAATGATTTGAAGGAAATGGACAGAGCCTCATAAGTTAAAGAGTTATTTTTGAATTGCTCATTATTCAAACTATAGATATATGTGTTGATATAATCGTATAATTCACTGGCACTTTCATAGCGAACCTTATACTTCTCGACATTACGTCCCCTCTTAGCCTCCACTGTCTGATTCGTCAGTTCTAAATAGTTGCCGGACATATAGCGGATATTTCTTTCCATCAAAAGTAAAGGATCATTGCTGGACTTATCATTTAATTCCTCTATCATCGATTGGTAATTCTGCTCGCTCCTATAGTAGTCTTCCATAGAATCCGATGATTTTGTATTCAGATAGGTCGTCATGCTCGTCTGTACATTCGTCAGGGCATCATTCAATTCATTCAGTTTAATATTTCCCTGATACACCACGTCCAGCCTGTTTACCATACTGTTAATATTGATGTACATGAATAAATTCACAGCGAATATAATGATGCTGCTCGTGACCAAAGTCAGCGCAATTTTAGTCTGCAGGGACATATCTTGTATACGCTGGATACGTTTTCTATTCTTTTCATTCATTTCTTCTGTTATCCCCAATATAATTTATAATGTTATTCGAGCTGATTACCGCAACATCCACCGAGAAATACTGACTCACATTGCCTAACTCATAATATTCATTCAACGCTTCCACACAAAGCCTTCCCATCTGTCTCGTGTCGATAGAAATCGTCGAGTAAACAACCTTGCGCTCTATGGCCCGCAAGATAGCCGGAGCATCATAATATCCTATAATATCTATGCTTCCAACCTTATTATAGTCAACCACCGCTTGATAAACACATGCTGTACTAAGCTCGTCCAGACAAATAATGATATCCGGCAATACTTCACTGCTCATGAAAATATCCCGAATAGACTCCTCAGCCGAGAAAGTATTCTCATTATCGACCACCTTCATCGCAAGGTGCGCGGCGCCCCCCATCTGCATTCCGCTCTCAACCGTCTCCTGAATGCCCGAATATAATATATTCTGGCTCGTTCCGTCGGAACTTCCGCTCATCAATATAAGAACATTTTTGCTGCTCCTGCCGCAAAGCTCTATTACTTGTTTTCCATATTCCCGCCCAATGTTATAACTTCCGACACCGACAAAGCTTTGCCGTTCTCCTGTCGTATTATCGCTCAATACCGTAATGACCGGAATCTGAAGCGCCACCGCATCATTGATCAATTCCGTCATTTTAGCGCTTTCGTCCGCTTCCACTATAATACCGTCTACTTTTGAATGGGTCGCGATTGTCATCAGCTCTTCTCTCGTATATTTTTCTGATAAGTTATTACCGATCATTTCTACATATACATTCGTTTCCTGACCATCCTCCCTGGCTCCTTCATAAACGGATTTCCAGAACTCAGAGGTCCTGTCATTCACAATCATAACGTAATATCTCTCGTATTCTTCCCTCTCCTCACTATCCAGAACTCTTGTCATCTTTCCTGTCTGCATTTTGAAAAAGACAAGACTTCCGACTATGACCAACAATACAAAAAGTATTGTTCCAATACTTATTATTAAAACTTTTTTATTCTCTTCCATTTTTTCATCCTTTATCAGACTAAAATTCTAGTACTATTTCTTTTATTTAAAGATTTACTTGTCATAATGTCAACATTATTTATTTTATAAACATAAAATTAACTTGTTGCCGTTTGTTTCCTTATGTCTAACAGAGTATTTTAACGTTAATTTATTAACAGGATTGATACTTTTTTGTCAACATGTTTTTTTTTCAGTACTTTCAAAAACTTATGTTAAAAGTGTTTTCAGAACAAAAAAAATCTGTTACATTCATAGTATAATAGGGGAATGAAGGTTATACAATACTATAATTTGTTTTACGTATCCTTACGGTCAGCGCAATAAATGCGCAGACCTGTTGAATAGTTACTAATTTTACTTTATTTTCACAGGAGGTTTTTATATATGAGGTATTGCTTTAACGGTAAGATTGACAAACTTGAGGATATTTACTCTATCCGCATTCCGTTTAACATCTGGGAAGTCTGCCAGCAAAGGGGCTTCATCCATGCAGATATCACTTTGGAAGGCAAAGTAATCGAATGCGAACTATTGCCGGAAGAAAAAGGTAACTATAAGATTTATTTGAATAAAGAAGATATCGCTCATGTGGATATTAAAAAGAGTCATAAAATATTATTGCATATTTCTAACAGCTTAATTGAAATAGGTAAGGAAAGCCCTTACTCCCCGGAAAATCCTATTCGTACCATCGACAGCATGGAAATCCTCATTCAGCCGGATGACGGTCTGTGCGGTCAGACTTGTGTGGCGATGTTAGCCGGCGTTACGATTGCAGAAGTGATTAGTGATATCGGTTTCCGCGAATGGCAGGCAACCATCGGTAAAGTAATTCCCGCCTTGAACTACTATGGTCTCGGCCATTCTAATACCATTATTTATCCTGGCGGCGATGATGATGTTACCTTCCCAAAATGCTGTATCATTATCGAGAGAATGGGGCGCTTCGGTCACTATCTGGTACATTATGACGGTAAGTTCTATGATCCCAGTCTGGGTGTTATGGAATATTATGATACCGATAAATTACTGGGCTACCTGGAAGTAACTTCTGCTTAATCCATTACGATTAAACCTATCGGTTCCATAGCCGCCTTAATCTCTTTAAAATTTGGAAAATCGTTTGACAGTAATGCATGAACCCATTATGATTAACATATAAATAAAATATGGAAAAATGTCAGAAACGCACCATTTTTCCAAATCTTAAGGAGGTAAAGACATGGATATGAGATTTTTAAAATGTAACCGTTGTGGTAATATTGTTGTATTTGTAGAGAGTAAAGGTACGCAAGTATCATGTTGTGGGGAAAACATGCAAGAGCTCGTAGCGAACACTACGGATGCTGCTCAGGAAAAACATGTTCCTATACATTCCGCAGACGGAACTACAGTAACCGTTTCCGTTGGCTCCGTTCTTCATCCTATGTTGGAAGAACATTACATTCAGTGGATTGCCCTTCAGACAAAGAATGGCCATCAGCTTAAGTACTTAACTCCCGGCTCCGATCCGACAGTAAGCTTCTCTATTACTGAAGATGATGAAGTGGAAGCTGTATACGAATATTGCAATTTACACGGTCTTTGGAAAGCATAAAACGACAATTATAAGACTATTATGCGGGCCGTTCTCCTCTTTTTATATTTTTCGAAAGGAGAACGGCCCCTTCTGTAAGAAGATACAGGAAGGTCAAAAATTATTAAAAAACTATTATTCAAACATTGACAAATAGGTATCACTTATTGTATTATTTAATTTGTTGCAACGAAGAAATACCTATTATCGAAGCGTGGCTCAGCTTGGTAGAGCGCTGCGTTCGGGACGCAGAGGTCGTGGGTTCGAATCCCGTCGCTTCGATTATTATGAAAATCCATGAAAGTCAGTATTTATACTGGTTTTATGGATTTTTTGTATTATTTAGATAATGCTGTATCCCTCTAAAATGGGTGAAATCCTCAATGTTTAGCCAAAAGTTTAGCCAAAATATTTATGATGGTAAAACAGCTATTGCAGATGTAACAGCACTCAGGTGTTCTTCGACTTTATTCAGCCTTTGCCGGTCAAAGTGGCTGTAAATATTCAGCGTAGTAGCTTTGTCTTTGTGGCCTAACCAATATTGAGTAGCTAGTATATCACAACCGTTATTTACCAGCAGAGATGCGCACGTATGGCGAAGCTTATGTAAGGACAGTTCAGGTCTTCCAAATCCAATAAATGCTTTTTTAAATGCTTTGCTGATATAGTCAGGGTCGTACATTCTTCCGTCTTCCCAAGTGAATATGTAATCCTCTGCATTTTGATAGGTACCTTTATAAAAGTTTCTGTTATTATCCTGATTTTGATGAATTTCCTCCAAAATTTCTTTAAATTCTGGAGATAGATGCAGGATACGATGTCCGGCTTTGGTCTTTGTATTATCTTCCGCATGGATATCTCTGATCTTTGTTATAGTATGCTGTATACTAATAGCATCATTTTTAAGGTCAATAGCACTATGTTTTAATCCGAGTATTTCCGAACGCCTTAAGCCGTAATAAATACCCGCATATGCCATTGGAAACAGAAAATGATATTTTTCGTGATTATATAAAAACTGAAAAAAGTCCGATACTTCACTTTCCTTCAGAAATAATCTTTCTTCAACGTATTCTCTGTTGCGTTTCCCTTCAATTGTAGTATTATTAACGGGATTTTCTTTTAAGTAACCGTCTCTAATCGCTCGCCGGAAAATCATATTTAGAGTATTTTTGTAATCTCTCACAGTACGTACACTTAAAGGTTTCTCTCGCACTTTTGTTTTTTGATTCTGTTTACCGTATAGTAATGAATAATCAAAAAATTTATTCAGCATAATTGTATTGACTTCTGATAACCTAGGATTTGGTTTTAAAAAGTATGCTTTGATGGAATTCACCCTACACACATCACTTTCATATGAGGAACTCCTGATATCCGCAGACTCTCGATGCTTTAACCATATATCCAAATAGTCACAAAATAAAATATTGCTATCCACAGCAAGATTATATTCATCCGGTAATTCTTCTAAATACGAGTATTTCTTTATTACTTTAGGGATTAATAAAGTTGCTTCTCGCTTATGATTCTTTGCTTCAATATTGGTGCTAACCGTTTTTGACTTCCATTTTGAAGTCAATGGGTCTTTGTACTTTAGTTGAACGTAATAATTCTTGGATGTTTTCCTTGTTACTAAAGAACCTGTCATAAAAATACATCTCCTTTCTGATGACAGGCGTAACATAACCTAAATAAATTATATACGCCTATCACCAAAAGCACAATTATTTTGATAAGAATTCAATCAAAGAATTCTTAGTTATCCGATAAATGCGCCCGACTCGTCGATAAGATAATTTACCGGATTTCAATAGTTGGTATGTGGTTTTTTTATTAATCTTTAGTATGTTAGAAACATCGATAACACTTAGAATATCACCATAATTTTCAAGCATTAAGCATACCTCTTTCTACTACATTTCATAATTTTGCCTTATATATCCGCCTTTTTTAAATAGTTAATTTATTTACTATCTGGACCTCTTAAACTCGTACTCTTGGGTTCGCTCCAATTGATATTGACGTTCAAGCTCCTGACGTTCCTTATTCTGCTTTTCAATATTGCGGTTTATTTTTCTTCTTTCAGTATCTTTACCTCGGCGTTCCATTTCCATTACTTTGCGACCAAGGTGTATTGTTGGTTCACGGTTAATTTGCTGAACTTCAAGGCTTTCATGACTCACTCTTACTTTAAGTTTTTTGTATTCAAATTCACGGTTCTGAATCTCCGCCCACAATTTGCGCCATTGACGCACAAGTACTTTTTTATTCCAATCCCGGTTTTTTTTGGGGCAAAACCCATCCCTGTCCACAGGTCTGTCAGCCAGCAATATGTGCACATGTGGGTTATTTGGCAAAACCTGATCAAGATGCCTATTCGCCGAAAGTTCATTTTCCCGATGTCCGCTGTGAATTGCGATATCGGCACACATGCCATATTTTATAAAAGCTTCTGTAACAAATTTCTCAACCAGATTTATTTGTTCCTCTAAAGTTAGTTCATTTGGCAGAGCAGCTATTACTGCCCTGCCCGTCCTTGCATCGTACCTCTTTTCCATTTTCTCTGCCTCATTCCAAAGTATTTGGCTATCAAAAAATTCTAATGGTGCATTCTCGGGTAGAAAAATATTTGTATAGAGAAGATCTGTTTTGTGTGTAAAATCATATATGGTTTTTTCGCGTTCATCAAATAGCTTTCCTCTGTTTTGATAAGCGGCCACTTTTAAGGCTGAACCACCATTTAATCTGCTTATAGGTTTGATTGTAAAACTATACATGGCTATGACAATTTTCCTTTCTGCAACGTACAAAAACTGTGATGTGTAAGTGCGCTTAGTCATAAACTGGAAGTCCTGTTTTCGGCGGGTAGTTTATCAATTACTTTCTGCTTCAGTTGTGACATTAGTTCCTGGTCAACAGACAAAATTTGCAGAAAAGTTTCAAGCGGTAAAAATATGGTAACATTATCTGCTTTGTTTCCCGGTTCAAAATATAAAACTTCAGGGAAAAATTTCGTGACCAATTCTCCGATAATATAGTTGCGGCGCTGATCTTTTTTTCTTTTAGCTTCTTTTTTTCTTCGCTCATCAAGTATCTGTTGCTGTTTGAGCTTTTTAATCTGTTCATCTGCTTTAATAAGCTTTTCTTCAATAGTTAGCATTTCTGCACCTCCAAAATTTACTTGGGAAAACCTATAATCTATATAGGTTTTTATAATAAGGGACCAAAATCATATTTTTCGGATAATAACTCTTGTTCTAGTTCTGGCATTACAAAATCATCAATAATAGAAAGCATCTTTTGAGTGGATGATAATATTTCTTTTGGTACACCGTTATGTAACTGAAGTTTTTCTACGCGATAGAAGCCTTTAGGGGTTATCAACGGAATATCCTCCAGAGTTAAAAATTCGTGTGGAAAAATAAATGGTTCATAGATTTCACTTATCTGTTTGCTGTAGCCGACACATTCCCCATATTCATTTAAGCTCTCGCTTTGGCTCCGTTGTGTACATTTAGTTGTACCAATAAGCTCACTAAGATACTTTTGTGTATTTGTGTCACCTGCACGGAGTATGGCTTTATATTGACAGTTATCAAAAATAATACGCCGGTCACATTCACCATAAAACTTGTCAATCTGAGCTATGCTTTGAACTATTAGACAAAAATTTACACATTTGCTCCTCAATGTTGAAATAGCTTCAGTCAGCATATTTAGTTTGCCAAACCTTGCAAATTCATCCATCAGTAATAATGTCTGGACGTTATTTGCTCCTTCTGGACTGTATTTCTCCGGTCTGCGTTCCAAGTGTCGGATAAGCTGTGTGTACATAAGGTTTATCACGCTGCCCCACTGATCAATTTTATCTATCGGAATGCTTAGGAAAATATTATACTTATCTAAATCATCCCAAGTAAAGCAAGTTGCTCCTTCGCGTGTACCGCGGAACGCATGACTGATGTATGGGTCAGTAGCAAAAAGCATGAGTTTATTGCGTAGGCCTCTGTCAAAGTTTGCCAATACCTCTGGCTTCATATTGCACAGTTCACCAAGAATTATTCTAATGCTTGTGTCCTTGCTTGTTATTAACTCTTCAATCAATTCAGATACCCCCATGGATAGCATTTTAGTAACTGTCTGGCTGAAACTTAATCCATACTGGAAGTAATACAATAAAGCAGCCTGAAGTATCGCCTGTTCTGTTTCCACCCAAAAGGGGTCTTTCATTTCAAGAGGAGTCGGGATAATAGCAATAGTTATTTCTCGTATATTGCTCATGAGATGATCTTTCCCATCTTTTGATAACCAGTAAAAGGGATCGTAACCGATACCATCTGTTTGTATAGGATCGAAAACTTTGAAAGGTCGGTTAACGATTCCCATCTCAAATAACTCCGCATAAAAATCGGACAATTCACCTTTTATATCCGTAATACACATGGTACCTTGCCATGATATTAATGTAGGTTTTGCTATACCGGCACTTTTTCCGCTGCCGTTGCTACCAATAACAACGATGTTTCCTTCCTCGCCTTGTGGCATCCCGACATATTTGTTCAAATCGCATTTGCTTTTAAGTCCGAAAACGAAACCAGGATCCCCTCGACTATCAAGCTGCATCCATTCTGGAATATTGTCCCATTCTTGTTGCGATGATTGATTTAATGCAGAAAAGTTTGAATACTCAAGTATTTTGTTCAAATAATGATCGCAATCCGCATATAGTTTCTTACTCTTTATTCTCTTCTTTTTTTTCGGTTTGCCACGTACGTTCACTTTTCTTCTGGCTTTGTAATCCGTATATACTTGGCTGATACTGGAGCCTATTGTTGTAACTTTAGAATCTTCCCCGTCGTCATAAGGTATGTTTGTTTCTTTATTCATTCATGAACTCCTTCCTATGCATTGATTTATGAATTATAAAACAAATGCTAGAGAGCGAGGTGTGACAAAAAAGAAATTGCAAAATATGGTTCGGTGGTTTCGATAATTTCTTTACACCTTCTGATTGATATCTAGAAGGCAATGTATTATATTAAAATAAGAAAAATTAAAGACTTGATACTTTTGTAGCGAGTGAATATTCCTTCATTTTAAAAAAAAATAACTGTGAGGATTGTGTAAATGGATAAAAAAATAGTTTGGCATGAATTGATTGATAGAGCAAAAAATTTTAATGGAGATTATGAGCTTTTTATGGAAGGGGCATTGAAAGAAGAATCTTTTTTCATTAAACTTTATGAGCTTAGTGAGATCAAAGACTTTGATTTGGACAATCTGCAAAGAGTAAGCTATTATGAAAGGCTTAAAATGATTTTTTCGAGTGTGTATAATTTAGTAGTTACTGAACATGCAAATTATAGTATCTTTGATGAAAAATCGATGGTTTACGGTGATGTGTTCGAAGCTTGTTTTTTCACCGAACTAAGTACATTTCTGCACGATACAAATCGAATTAAAGGTATGACACTGAAAATGTTTGTATACAAAAATTCTAATAATTACTATAATGATAAAAATTCAGCAAATTACCGTCCTTTTAAATCTTCTCGTGATGATATGCATAGCGAGTGGAATACACTAAGGCGTGCACGACATAGGTTGCTATCAGAAAGGCCGGTATATGATAAAAAATCAGAATGGTCGGCAATGCAGAAGGATTCGCAACATGAGTGGAGTTTTTATTACACACTAGAAATGATGGATGATGATATAAAAGATACATATAAAAGGATAGGCAATCTATATAACGATATAAACAAGGTTATTCACTCTACTGAACATAGTGTAGACAAAAGCCTGAAGGAAGCTGCTTACAAGCGTTTTTTGTCAAAACTAGAGAAAATAGATTACCAGAAATTTTTAGAGCTTCAAAGAGCGATTCTTGAGCATATATGCGAAGATAAAGAATATTATGGTATGAATATTTACAGGTTTGAAAAAGAACTAAGGTTACATAATATCACGAACCAAGTAAGTCTACTGCTTGAATCAAAAGACGAGGATGAAGAAAATGATGTCTTAGAAAAAATTATCAGAATGAATAATCTTTATTTTCCCAAAGTATATCAAGCTTTTAGTGATCTTGAGGACCTTAGATACATAACTTTCTATACTGAAAATTTTTACTCGTTTAAAAATCAAATTTTGATTTCGAGCAGGCTTATTATTGATAAATTCATTGAAAAAGGTGTTTTCGGAGAAGAGTGGGAAAATCTTTTTATTAAAACAATAAATGAAACGACTGAAAAGGTATTTTATGACCCTTGTAAAATTGATTATTCTGTTACACCTAAATCACAGGAAATGTTTATTAAAGCTATATCGACACCAGTGCGCAATCTACTGAATATCTAATCAATCCGGATTTTATAGTCAAATATTATCCTAAGCATTTCCTCACTCATTTCAACAACATAAGGCGCATTCAAAGCGGTATATTAACATGATACAATAATAGTCCCTATGCCAATCACAGCAAAGGGACTGTATTATGTAAAAAAATTTTTCTTATTTCATCAATTGATAAATCATCTTCTGTGTCTTTACTTTTTTTATGCAGAGATGTGATATCTGCACCCTTTGGTCTGACTTCCGGGTTATCTTTTAAATAAGCTATTACTGATACTATTTCTCCTGGCTTTAATTGTGAGATTCGGAAGGCTGCCATGAATCTCAGTCTCTTTTCATCTAGCATGGTGCAGACTACAGTTAATATTTCATCATCCAGTTTTGCAATACTTCTGTACCTTTCAAATACCGTTGATGATATGCCAAGGCGTTTTGATATTTTATCCCGAGTTTTGAGGCGTTTTGGCTTATCTTCCAACTTGTGTTCACAATGGACACAAGTTGAATTTTGTACTATATCGTTTCTTATTCCCTGTTGTGAGTTGTCTTTAATATATTTGCTGTACATCTTAATGACTTGAATCTGCTGTGAAAATTTCCAGTCCGAGAACGACTGCTGATTCAGATTGCTTTCAATTACAATTCTCTCTGCCATTTCTTCAGTTAAATCATCCTTAATAATTGCCTCTATGGCATTCCAGCCAAGTAACTTTACTGCTTCAATCCGATTATGCCCACTTAGTATCTCATATTTATCTTCTGGTATAGAACGCACAATCACCGGGTTCTGCAATCCGATTTCTTTTATACTGTCCGCTAGTGCTTTAAGTCGTTCGCCACCGTAGATATGAAACGGATGGTTTTTAAACTTGATGAGTTTATTCAAAGCTATAATAGTTACTTTAGGGAGAGATATTTCAGCATTTATAATAGTTGAACGGTCACTTCTTATTGGAATTAATATATCGTCGTTTATATCATTTTCATATTTTGTTTCCATAACTCATTTATTCGTCCCTTATCATTTTTATTTCTTTAAGCGTAGCAGCAAAAGAATCAATGAAATATCCCACATCGAGTGTGAGAATAAAGTATTTCATATATCTTCATTTATATATAATATATTGATAATATACTAAATCACCAATCAACGATTGGCTAGGCAATTACATTATTTCAGGAGGAGAACTATGTCAAAAATTTTAGAGAATACAACAATAAGCAACGAAGAAATGGAGATTATTATCCATATATTAAATCCACTGTTATTTGACAGGCTGAATATACTGTCCATTGAATACTCAACATCTATTAATTTGCTTGTTAATTTTGCGGTGCAGAGACTGACTGATGACATTGACTTCATAAGAAATCTCCGGATAGGAAAAGTTGAACTGAAGTAGTGCTCTTATTTGACCTCATTCTCAAAGTAGGAAAACATTGTGCGTAACACATTGAGTGCTAATTGCTTCTGTTCCAATGAATGACCGTCAATAATCTGTTTAAACTGCTCCATTATATTGGAATCACTGTCAGATACAGAATCAGCCAGCATATAGTCAACGCTTACGCCCAGCCTATTGACAAGCCTCACTAAAGTTTCCAGCGTGAGGCTTCGCTCACCACGTTCAATCGCCCCCATATAAGTGTCAGATATATCAATCGCTTCTGCCAAAGCAGCTTGTGTTAAATGTAATCTTTGTCGTTCTTCACGAATTCTATTGCCTAACCTCTTATAGTCCATATAATCACCCCTTACTATTGTATACTTAATATGAAAAAGCATTAAACATCTGAAGGGGGTATTATTATTGACTATATGGGGTATTTGGGATATAATAGCAATGTAAAGGAAATGCCCTACAGATATTATCATCATAAAATAAATGATAAATAGAAAAAGCAATGATTACCAGTCGGTAAACAATTCTTAAGAAGAATAGGTATGTAGAATATTGCAATATTTAATACCCAAGTGATTTTACATCATTATTATCTCTACAATATATTCAAGTTCAAAATAACAAACATACAAAAATGAAAGGAAATTATTATGAAAAAAATGAAATTATCTTTAATGGTTCTAATTCTTGTATTTGTTTTTAATGTCTCCGCGATATCGACATATGCCGCTACACAAACTATGTCTGATGGCGTAACTTTTGACCCACAATATTATGCAGAAAACAATCCGGATGTTGTTAATGTCTATGGAAAAACTACCGAAAAATTATACCAGCATTATGTAGAGTATGGTAAAAAGGAAGGGCGTAAAGCAACCGCCGATTCAACAGCAGCTTCGGCAGCAAAAGCAAGTACTGCTACAAACTCTGCCATAGATACACTTAAGTCACAGTATCCAGACGGCACAACATGGAACTCCAGCAGCTTGTATGAAGTTGCTGAAGCATTCGATGAGAATGGTCGTGGTAGAAAGAATACCGGCAGCAGAACTTATGGTTCCCTTGGATGGGCATGGCTGGTATCGGACACGGTGCAGGGATTAAATGACAGCAATGTCTGGAAATACCACGCTGTAATATCAACGGATAAAAACACTGTTAAAGCAAATGACGTGGTATGGCTGAATGATGGATCTGAATACGCACCTCATGCTGTATTTGTAATCAGTGTAGATGCTGCAAACAGCACATTTACAGCAAGTGAAGGTAATGGAACCGTAAACTGGAATGTGAAATATTCCTTCGATAAGATTTCTGAAGTTTGGAGAATGGAAAAAGACGGAAAAGGCCAGAAAGACATATGGTATATTACGGACGGCGTTGCATGGTAAATTGAATATTATGTAAGTAACTATAGACAACATAACTTCTGCTTAATGTAATTCATTCTGAATTACATTATAAAATAAATAAAAAACATACAAAAAGGAGAAAGAGAAATGAAAAATGGAGTAAAACAAAAAGAAAGAATCTTTGCTTCTTTCTTAACAGTAATCGTTTTATTTACTGTCTCGGTTTTTCCGGTAAATGCTGCTGGAAAAAGCGAGGTATCTACCGCGATTAAGGACTTAGAGAATTCGGTAAATCAATGCGTCAGTGTAGGACAGGTGTTTCCTATGTCGGATACTGTTACCAATCCAAGAGGGGATAGTGTTGGCATGAATAGCTGGGATATCATGGCGCAGGAGCTGGATATCATGGCTTCGGATTTAGATAATATGCCGACCGATGTTGATAAGGTGACTTGGGGAAAATATGTACAAGATATCCGTGTCTGGGTGAATTACATTGCCGGAACAATTGTTGCTGAAATGGGACAGGATGCAGGTTTGGAAACATCGTATCCAGAAATAGCCGAGGTCATTCATAAATCAATGATAGTAGTAAACACCGGAGAACAAGCCCTAAGAGATAATGATCTGGCGTTTTTAATGGGAGAAGAAACACCAAATGAAATCCCAGAACCTGATAATAATAAAAGCAATCCATCCTCAAGCAATCATTCAGAAGTGCAGGCAGTGATAGAAACTCCTACTAACATAGTATCTCTCGGTGATGGAAGTTCCGTTACCTCCACGATACATGGCGTATACATGGCCAAGGTGGTAGAAGGAACCGCAATTACCACGCTGCAAGCGGATGTGAAACAGGCGCTGGGGATCGCGGATGAAAGTACCAATGTCAGTGCCTATTTCTGTGACAGTACGAAGAAGGAAGTCAACGAGGCCTTGAAGGCCCTTGCAGACGCACAAAGTAAAACCGTAGCGGCTTATTTTCATGCGGACATGTATTCCATTACCACACAGGGAACCATAGCATCCATAAAAGACGCAAAGGAACCCATTACAATGGTATTTGGTACGCCCAAGAACTTGCAGGGGAAAACAGTATCCATTCTCTGCCGGGATGCAAACGGCAATGCCGTTGTATTTGAAGATATGGACTCTGACCCAAATACGATTACCATCTCTGCCAACGTATTCGGCATCTATGCATTAGTTTATTAAAGGGTTAGATAGAAAGACATTAGAACAGCCATTCTGGTAGGCGTTTCTCCTATCAGAGTGGCTGTATTTTATAGAAAATAAAATCTCACTCTTACCTGCACGATGAATACATAGAACAGGAGAAATATTACCATGAGAAAAAGTAACTTATTAAGGAGAAGACCACCTTGTTCGAACTGTCCCTATCCATCGGGAGAAATTCACACACTTGTCGCTCCGTGTTTTCTATGCAGGATGAATGGTTTTCAAGCATTTGAGCAGTTCCCAAAGCGGCCGTCAGTCAATAGAGTAACTTTAAACAGTAAACGTAACTTCAAAATCTAAGTAGATGCTCCTAATAGCAGCACAAGGACGAACACTTTCCCCTCCATCGCATAATGCCACCTTCCAACTATATATGTTAAACCAGTAATCCTAGAGAGAGTGAGGTGCTTCCTGTTGAAAAAGAAGAAACTAATTGATGCAGTCTTATTGTTTGTTTCCGTGTTGCTTACGGTCATAAAGACCTTTTATGAAAAGGACGACCCATCGGATACTAACAGTGAAACTTCATAAAAGCGTACACAGAGGGCTTCCCCAGGGGAGGCTCTTTGTTTGCCTTTAAGGAAAATGCAGACAGTACAAAATGGCAGCTTTCCTCCAACAAAAAAATAAAGGAGATATAAAAAAATGGCAGCAAATGTAGAAACAATGTTTTACACAAGAACGGCCCCCTGGCACGGCTTAGGCATCCGTGTGGAATCCGCGGTAAATTCTGAAGAAGCCCTGCAGGTATCGGGACTTGACTGGAAGGTCATTCAACGCCAAATCATGACGGATACTTACGACCCGATTCCCGGGTACAAAGCAAACATCCGGGATACGGATGAAAAGGTCCTCGGTGTAGTCACCGACCGTTACCGTGTGGTCCAGAACGAAGAAGCCTTTGCCTTTACCGATGCCCTTTTAGGGGAGGGCGTCAAGTATGAAACCGCAGGCTCGCTACAGGAAGGACGTAAGATCTGGCTTCTTGCCAAGCTTCCTGATAAATACATCATTGAGGGAGAACAAATTGAGCCTTATCTTGTATTCAGCAGTTCCCATGATGGAAGCGGGGCGATTAAAGTAGCTATGACTCCCATACGCGTAGTTTGCCAAAATACTTTAAACATTGCATTATCGTCCGCCAAACGGATATGGTCCACAGTCCATGTGGGCGATTTAGCAGCAAAAATGGACGAAGCGCATAATACGCTGCTTCTGGCAGAAAAGTACATGGGCAGGCTGGGTACGGAATTCTCCCGGTTATCAAAAATAAAAGTAAGTGATGCGAAAGTGATGGAGTATATCAACCTGCTGCTTCCTATGGATGAAGCACCCACGGACATTCACAGAAAAAATATAACCCGTATCCGTGAGGATTTAAAGATTCGCTACTTTGATGCGCCCGACCTTAAGCATGTGGGAAAAAATGGGTATCGCTTTCTCTGTGCAGTTTCCGACTTTGCCACCCATGCCGAGCCGCTCAGAGCCACTGCCAATTATCGGGAAAACATGTTCGCCAAGACCGTGGAAGGAAATCCTTTGATTGATAAAGCTTATGAAATGGTGTTGGCAGCATGATGTGTGGGGTATGCAGTTTCCTTCTGCATGCCCCTATTGTATGGAAAGTGAGGTTATGATATGGCAGCAATTATGATTGCACCAACGGAACAGATGTCTTATGAAGAATGGCTTGCCTATCGAAAAAAAGGGATTGGCGGTTCGGATGCTTCCATTGTGTGCGGCATCAACCGTTATAAATCCCCGGTAGAACTCTGGATGGAAAAGACCGGCCAGCTATCTGATCAGGAAGCAGGAGAAGCTGCCTATTGGGGCACAAGGCTGGAAGCGTTGGTCCGGTCAGAGTTTACCAGACGTACCGGAATAGAAGTCAGTCTGGTCCCTTATCTTCTGCAAAGTGAAGAACATCCCTTTATGCAGGCAAATCTGGATGGCATTTGTGAACATCCGGAGTATGGAACCTGTATCTTTGAAGCAAAGACAGCTTCCGCTTATAAATATGGGGAATGGGAAGAGGATTCCCTGCCCGATGCATACCTGTTACAGATCCAGCATTATATGGCAGTTACCGGATACCGGGGCGCGTATATCGCCGTATTAATTGGCGGCAACACCTTTCGGTGGAAGTTCGTGGAACGGGATGAGGAGTTGATCGCCCTGTTGATTCCACTGGAAGCGGATTTCTGGAATCATGTGGAATCGTTGGTTCCCCCGCCCCTTGACGGAACAAATGCTTCGGCTAGTCTTCTGGCAAAGAGATTTCCAGACAGCATCCCCCAATCCCAGATCCGGCTGCCGGATACCGCTTCTCCGCTGATTATTCAATACGAGGCTGCCTGTGAAAAGGTGGAACAATATATGCTGCAGAAGCAGGAAGCGGAGAACCTGTTAAAGCAGATGATGGGAGAAAACGAAGTCGGCAGTATTGCCGACAAAAGAGTTATCTGGAAAAGCATGTCCCAGGAACGATTGGACAGCAAAACCCTGAAAGCAGAACATCCGGTTCTGTATAAAAAATATGCAAATAAAACATCATATCGCCGTTTTTCGGTAAAAGAAGCGGTATGACTTGGAGGCCATTATGGAGAACACAAAACTAAAACAACAATTAACTAGTAAGAGAAAGGCAAGTACCGCGCCTGCAGAAGAAAGAACGCTGGTAAAAATGCCGGAAACGGACTTTCCCCCAGTGCATTCGGACTACATTGCCTTTTCCAACCCGGTACTGGATATTCTTAGAGAGAACTTAAAGAACCAGCCATTATCCTTTTCGCTGTTTGATCTGGTGAAGTCACCTTCCGGTGGAGCGGTAGTGTTTTCAGTTCCCGGACTGACCGGAGAAGAAGCCGAAAAAGAACTGACCGGAATTATTCTGGGTTATATCACGCCCCGTGCTTACTGGGATACCCCTGACCCGGTGGAAGGGACCCCTCCGGTATGCTCCAGTCCTGACAGCATGGTTTCCTATGACGGAAAGCCCTGTAGTCAGTGCCCCTTTAATGATTTCGGTTCCAAGAATGGGGAATCGAACGCAAAAGCCTGTAAAGAATCGGTGCTTTTATTTCTGCTCAGGCCAAGCAATATCCTTCCGCTTTTGGTACGGATTCCGGTGTCCAGCAAGATGCTTTTTCTAAAGTATACCACCCGTCTGGTAAGTAACCTGACCCCGCTAAACAGCGTTGTTACAAAGATTTCATTAGAGAAAGCCACCAGCAGAGACGGGAAACCATATGCCAAATATCAGTTTGAATCGGACAGAACCTTAAGTGCGGAAGAAGCGGTCCATGCAAAAGAATTTGGCAAGCAGTTTCTGGAGATATTTAATACCGTAGAAATAGACATAGAACCTATGATTCAGGAAGCTGGATAAATCTTACGACAATGACTTTTGAAGAATGGAGCAAGTTACGATAACATCAGATTCTCAGTAGGGTTGTTTTGAACTGTGGTACATGCCAAAAGCCAAAAAGCAACTCTATTGGGACATTTTTATGACATGCCATTAGACTACAGCCTAATGGTATATTTTGTCTTAACGGAGGACAGATAAAATGGATTACACGGAATTTAAGGATTATATAATGAAACATATTTTAGAGAACTTACCAGAAAAATATGCGGATAGTACCATCCAGATTGACCAGGTCGTCAAGAATAATGACTACCTATTGGACGGTCTGCAAATCAGTGAAAATGGCAGCAATATGACACCTGTCATTTGTCTGGATGATTATTTTAGAGATTATGAGAATGGCAGAAGCATGAAAAGTATTCTCCAATCCATAGCGGAGATCCGTATGGATTACCATATACCAAAGGATTTCGATGTTTCTATCGTTACCGATTGGGAGAAGGTAAAAGACAAGCTTGTATGTAAACTGGTCAATGCGGAGAAAAATAAGAATTTCCTGAGAAATAAACCTTTTACACAGATAGAAGATTTGGCAGTTATTTACCTGATTATACTGGAAGAAAGAGAGGCAAGCAGTTTTACCGTTACTATACATAATAATTTGTTAGCTGAATGAATAATCCGGAACTGATTACACCATCTGTCCGGAATCCGGAAACCGTTATTCCGTTTTAATGGAAACCAACATTCCGGTGTTGGGTAAACCATTTAAGCATATAAGTCTTATAATGAAAGCATGCACCAGTCCGGTGTAAATTCATTATAAGGAGGTCATCATTATGACCAAGTATCGCGAGATATTGAGACTTCATAGTCTTCATCTCAGTCAACAGAGCATTGCAGATAGTTGCAGTGTCTCTAAGAAAACCGTCAATAGTGTTCTTAAAAAAGCCAAAGAATTAGATGTTTCATGGCCACTTGATAAGAATCAAACTGACGAAGTACTTGCCGGAATTCTTTTCCCAGAAAAGGGTAAGCATATCGAATCATCGAATAAGCGTATGCCCGACTATGCCTACATCCGTAAAGAGCTACTTCGCAATGGAGTAAGCAAAAAGCTCCTTTGGACCGAATACATGGAGGACTGCCGATTAAACGGCGATGAGCCTTTGATGTATTCCCAGTTCTGCTACTACATTCAGCAGGACGAACAGAAACACCGTGCAACCATGCACATTAATCGTAAGCCAGGCGAACAGGTGGAAGTGGACTGGGCTGGATATCCAGCTCACATCATTGATCCAGATACAGGTGAAATCATCAACGCCTATGTATTTGTAGGTGTAATGACTTATAGCCAGTATGTCTATGCGGAAGCATTTATTGATGAAAAGCAGCCAGCCTGGATCAGAGCTCATATTCATATGTATCAGTTCTTCGGTGGTGTCGCTAAGATCCTCGTCCCAGATAACTGTAAAACAGCTGTGATACACAATAACAACTGGAATGATCAACGAATCAACGCCACTTATCAGGAAATGGCTGAGCACTATGGAACAGCCATTATACCTGCCAGAGTCCGGGCACCTAAGGACAAGCCAAATGCAGAAGGATCCGTCGGAAATATTTCCACCTGGATTATTGCTGCATTACGTAATGAACAGTTCTTTTCACTTGCGGAACTGAATCGTGTGATTCGTCAAAAGTTAGAAGAATTCAATAAGCGGCTCTTTCAAAAGAAAGAAGGTAGCCGATTGGAACTCTTCCGCGACGAAGAACTGCCATTACTGGCTCCCCTACCTGCTACCTCTTTTGAACTGGCGGACTGGAAACAGGTCACCGTTCAGTTTAATTATCACATATCCATTGACGGAATGCTATACTCGGTTCCATATGAATACATTAAACGAAAGGTAGATGTCAGGGTAACAGATACTACAATTGAAATTTTCTACAACCATAACCGCATAGCTTCCCACAAAAGACTTCATGGCAGAAAAGGTCAGTATGATACAATACTGGAACATATGCCAGAAGACCACCAGAAATATCTGGAATGGAACGGTGACCGTTTCCGGAAGTGGGGCGAGCGGATCGGTAACAATACGTACAAGGTAGTGGATGCAATCCTCACCTCCAAACGTGTGGAACAACAGACTTATAAAGGCTGTATGGGACTTCTTAAACTTGCTGATAAATACTCAGTAGAGCGATTAGAAGCTGCTTGTGAAAAGGCTCTCAGCTATACAGCGGCACCCAGCTATAAAAGTATTAAAAACATACTCACTGCAGGGCATGACAAATCTGTTGACGCTGATTCTGAAACAAAACCAGCAGACACACAAAACAAGTATGGCATCACAAGAGGTGCCGACTATTATCGGAGGTAAACACTTATGACAAACCAAAGTACGATTGATAAATTAATTGAAATGCGCCTTAGTTCTATGGCAGATGCATTTCGCAATCAGCTGAATGATCCAAAGATGAAAGAAGTTTCCTTCGAAGACCGCTTTGGCATGCTGACCGATATCGAATTCAGCAGTCGTAAGAATAACCGACTAAAAAGACTGATTCATAACGCTGGATTCGACCAGACGGAAGCAAGTATCATGGATATCGATTATACTTCAGGACGCAAGCTGAACAGAGAACTCATAAAGAGACTTGCTGCTTGCGAATACATATCTGAACACCGTAACTTATTTATTACTGGTGCAACAGGCAGTGGTAAGACTTACATGGCATGCGCTTTCGGTATGGAAGCATGTAAGCAGTATTACAATACTAAATATGTGCGTCTCCCAGATCTTTTGATCGAGCTAGAGATGTCAAGAAATGAAGGTACATACAAAAAGGTCATGGCTAAATATGCCAATCCACTTCTTCTTATCATTGATGAATGGCTCTTGCTCAAGCCAACTGACAATGAACAAAAAGATATATTTGAACTTCTGCATAGGAGACGTAAGAAATCATCTACGATTTTCTGCTCCCAGTATCTGCAGGAAGGATGGTATGAACAGTTAGGTGGTGAATCCAGTCCTCTGGCTGATGCTATTCTGGATCGTATTGTTTATGATGCATATAAAATCAATATCCAAAGCATTGATCCTTCAAAGGATATATCAATGCGAGAGATATATGGACTAGACAAAAACATGAGCGAGTAAACTCGCATAAGGTGGTTCCGCAGTTCCGGTCAAGCGGTTCCCGATTCCCCGGAACTGCGGTTTCATCGCCCAAGAATATTCACTGAATATGGAATAGACAAGGAAATCTTTCATCAGACAGCTCTTTCCAATATGGAATCCCTTATGCCCGCCGTATTCTTACCACTGCAGGATGTGGTGAAAGAACTGCTGATACCGGATATAGCAAAACAGTTTGAAATAGAGGAAGAATTGATCCGGGGATTTTTTGAAAGTATGGTGCCGGAGCGCAGGATGACCATGTATTGTCTGACCAATAAAGCAAGGGTAAATGGGGCTGCCTGTATCTTAAATACAAAAGTACAAGAGAAGATAGCGAAACAGCTTGGTGGGGCGTTCTATGTTATCCCGTCATCAACAAACGAAGTGTTGATCTTATCGAAAACTGAGGATATCGATTTTAGGGAGTTGGAAAAGATGGTACAGGAAGTCAATCTCATGCACGTTTCCGTAGATGAAAGGTTGTCCGATTATATGTATGAATATGATAATATAGGGCATGAATTGGTACGCTGTGATAAAATAGCTAAGTAAAAATATGTTCCATAAACTAAAATTCAAATCAATTCATTTACTGAAAAATGGCTCTGAAATAGAATTTGTGAATGATTATTCTGTTTCCAGAGCCGCTATTTCTTCATACTTATTTCTATGTCAATTCCTGTCATTTGCCCGAAAATAGGACAGAATAAATATCTATTTCAAGGCAATCGCATAAGAAAAAATATTTTAATTGGGGTATTTATCGCTGACCATCTATAATTAAAATATTTTTTCTTATGCGATTGCCCTAAATATTGATAAATATTATCCGTTTATTGATTATATACAAGAGCTTAGAGAAATGTAGAAAGACTGTGATTATGAAGTTTTTCTTTTTTAGCTGAATAAAAAACGTTAGATAAATACAAACTGTTTTACAATAACATTTTCGGCTCCAAATTTATGGCTTTGTTTTTCAAAAAATAAGTAAGCCTCCAATTATTATTTGGAGGCCCATCTACTCTATCGTTAAATTAAACCAGATTTAATTAAGTGCTTAAGTGTATTAGGAATTATACTTTTTCGGACCACTTCTTCATTCTGTTTAAAAAAATTATAACTTAATGCCTTTATTGTTTCATCAATACTATCTACTAATGAACATGATTGTAACTTATTAATCCCTGCCTTATACTCACATTTTATATATCTATTTTTTTTAACACCATTAATCAATGTTAAATCAAAAAGTAAGTTGGCTTTTTTTACATGTATTTCTTCTTCTATTTCCTCAATAGAATCCAAGGGATTTTCGTAAGATGTCGCAATAATAAGGAAATCATATGGTTCATTATTTAGTTTTAATATTTTAAAATTATCTTTCATAACAAACCTCCTTCTTATTATTACTGATTTATATTCATATATGAAGTTTCTATCAGATTAATTACTGTATTTATAATTTCATCTGCTTCATGCTTATCTTCAATTAATGTCGTACCTATTAAAATCTGTGTCGTATGAAAAAGCACGTGCCTGCTACCTTTGAAATATGCATATAATCTTTGCAATTCTGCATGAAATGTTGCATCACCAATTTTAGTAATCACTTTCGGATATAAAACATTTCCATTAAATACATCACCAAAAGTATTTCCAATTGGAACCTCTTTTAAACCAAATAAATATTTAATATAACCTTCTAGTGCTCGAAGCGCAGGAAACGCATAACATGAGTAATCTTCTAAATTAATGTCTATTTTTCTTAAAGAAATTGATGGTGAAAGCAATTTAAAAACCATTTCATCAATATTGCCATAGGCCCTAGGCATCAATGTCTCCATTTCGTTCCTTACATCACTTATCTTTACATTTAGATTGTGGAAACTATTGACACTATCTACTATGTCATCAACTGACACATCTTTACAATAAGAAAGAAATGAAATTGCCTCTCCATATAAATATGCGGGTTTTCCCTGTAGTGTTAATGTTCCTGTCTCATAAATATTTATTGTTAATTTATCACCTATCTTACTGGTAAAAATATGGGAATTATGTAATGGAGCTGTTTCTACAACGTAGTGCTCTGCTGTCACACCTTCCAATGACTCTAAATAGTCTACTATTTTTGTCGCCCATTCATTTGGCAGTTTTCTTATTGAGTATGTTTTTCCTTGTGCTTCACTCGAAAAAGAACACCCATCTTCAAGAAGTGCCTTTACAGTCATAGAGATATCTTGATTATTGCCTGTGGGAGTGATTGTTGTCGTACCGTCACTGTTAAAGTGAAGGTTTAACAGTGCTTTTCTTCCCCCAGCCGTCATTTCACATCTTTTTGCAGTACCTGATTGGATAAGATTACTTGCTGTAAAATCATTCCATTGCTTAGTTCCTTCTATTAATATTAAATCAACAATTTTTTCCCTATCTATATAAACACCTTTTTTCTTAGCCATTGATATTTCTTCCTTAAATGTTTTTTCTGTAATATCTATTCCTAATGCATTTTTAGCCAACCTATCTGCTAATTCATTATATTTATCGCCAGAATGCCCTTTTACTTTAACAAAATTAATTTTCATATATTGAATAGCTTTTCTATAAAAATCAACATATGCTATTGTACCTAGCTTTTTTGCCTTCCATTCTCCTGTACACCACTTTTCAATTCCTTCATAATCATAATATATTGTAATACTACGAATATTATTATCTAAACAATATTGAATAGCTGCCTCTGCCCCTTTTATTTCTCCAGCAACATTATTCATTTCTGACAATTCAGAATCTTCATATGCCTTAGAAAAATGTATCTCTTTTCCATTGTTTAAAAAAACTATTCCATATGAAAAAGTATTATTATCGGATTTATAACTCCCATCAACATATGCAACTGCTTCTTCATTGGTTATCTCATTATTAACCTTCTGATCTTCTCTTGTATTCTTAACAAAAGTTTCCGCTTCCTCTTTCGTAGCAAAACCTTTATAAATTGCTCCTGAAAATCCATTTATTTGATTTTGGCATTCTTCCCAAGTTTCATATACACCTGGTGTTTTTCCAATCTTTACCGCATAATATTTCTTAGACATATTATTTCTCCATTCGGATTCATCATCCTACCACTTTTGTTAATAGAAGTCAATATCTTTAAAAATGTATTAATTATACTATTTCAATGTATTTAGCTTCTTTAGTCCTCTTATTTTTTAATTTATCAAATGAATCTTCAATAATAAAAGTGACGTTATCTCTTTCTTTTACTCGTCCCACTACTTCAACAAGCCTAAAAAATATGGAATTTTTGTTATATAAAATGAAACCATTTTTTCCATTTTTCATGATTTTACTCACTACTCCTTTATAGACCTGAGAATTCCCTTTTATCCTTTTAATCCATATGTTCCTCATATACTTAGAAGTTATTTGAGAAGTTTCACATGTTCCTTTACATTCTTCAATTTTTTTATCTAATTCTAAAGGAACTTCCCATTCATTATCTTCTCTTATTTTTTTGAAATATATATAGTGCAATTTTGCCAAATCATAATCTTCCATTTTTTCTAAAATCTCTGCTGCAAAATAAACTACTTTTACTTTCATTCTGTCAGGATCTCTACTCAACAATGCCTTAAACACATAAAGAAGTGCTTGTTCTCCTTCGCCCTTTTTATCGTACAACTGTGCAATCTTAAAAATTATAGACCAATGATTTTTTTTCAGAGACAATTCAGTCAAGCCTAAAAGAGCCTTATTATACTCTTCCAGCATGCCTTGTGAATAATACAATCTAGCTTTAATCCATATGTCATTATCGTAATGATATGTTTTCAATTTTTTTTCTGCTAACTCACAGCATTCAATACATTCATTATATCGTTCTAAAACAATTAATGCTTTTGAATAATATGAAAAATATTCTTCTTTCCTTGATTGCCATTCACTATCATTTCCTTTCTTATCAATATATTTTACTGCTTCATCTGATAGCAAATCTATTTTCAATCTGCCAAGCCAATCAACTATTTTTTCAAAACTTATTCTATCACCCTTATTTTTGTATATATGTATAATGGCAAATACAATATGTTCGTAGGCACTCCCCTGTTTTTGTTCAATTAATCCTATTGCCGCTTTTGCTATTTTATCTAATTTTATAATTTCATGATGTGCCAGTGTCTCTTTCTTCTCCTGAAAATACTTCTCATATACACACCAAGCCATCAAATCATTATTCAAAACAAAGTTGTTATCCAATTTATAAGTATATTTGCAAACCATGATTGCCTTAGTAATTTCCTTAACTTTCTTTAAGCAATAAGCATATTCCCAACCTGCCCATTTATCAGTGTTTTCTTTTGTCCATATTTTCTCGTAAATTTCTATAGCATTTTGATATTTACCCTCTTCTTTATATTTTTTTGCCTGATTTCGTAAATCTCCCATTTAACATTTCTCCATTAATTAGCTATTCACTAAGTTAATAGGGACTATGCTCATATATTTTTATAAGAGAAGTTCCCCATACTGATTAATTATCCTATAAAAATTATATCAGACAATCTTCTATATTACCATTTTTTTCTATGTTTTAGGTGCCTCGCTAAACTTAATATTAAATTCTATTTTTTATTTTTATATAAATTAAAACGAATTTCGAACGTATGTTCTGTATATTTAAAATATCATATTCTTGTGGCATATGCAAGTTCCTTTATTTTCTCGTATTTTCTGAAAGAATGCAATTACGTTCTGAAGGACGTAATATGATAAAATAAATTCCAGCAAATCTCTCTTTTATTCAAATTCAGAATTTAGTCATGTACAAATTTATATTATTCTGTACATGACATAATTTTAATCATATATAGAAGGTGATTCTCGAAATGCTGCTTTGTAGTCATATATAGTATATTGATTTGCTATCATGATAACGGATAACCAATTCTTGGTTTTGTTCATTAGAAAATTTCACGAATATTTTCTCAATAACTTTGATTGTATTTACACTCAATTAGAGGTTTAAAAATGCTCGTAAAATTCGATAAATGAACGGGTAATATCATTGTGTTTTATAGCAATAATTGATATAATGAGTCAACAGTAGGCACAATGTCTGTCCATGCAATTTAGAAATAATAATAGTCAATTATGTGGGAAAATATCTATGCGGTTTTCTTATAAAATAAGTAGCTCTGACAGGTTAAGATTATGGCTATAATTCAAATATGATTTAAACAAGGAGTCAAATTATGAGCTGGTTCGATATTTTAATAGGAATTTCATCTATCGGTTCTTTTATTGTATCAATAGTTGCGCTATTTAAAGTAGATAAAATCGAAAAGCATATTGTCAAAGATTATTCCAATAAAACTAGTCAGACAATTAAGCGTTCTAAAATAAATAATAGCGATATTAGGCAAATCGGACGAGATAATAAGGATCACTAATAATGTTAAGTTTTTTTAAAAATTTATTTTATAAAAAGCAACAAAATATTGAAAGAACCACCATAGTTAATTCTGTTGTCTTACAAACTGGCGGTGATATGGTACTAGACTCGGAATTAACCGATTTGCTTATTATGCACAAAAATGACAAGTGCTACTTGAATCAATTAATACAAGAAAAACTCACACATTGCGAAACGCTAATCCTTGAAGATAATCGTAAGGATGCATCTCGTATCATTGATACTATTTATATGTCATCTTTAAAAAGTATTGATGATGCAAACAACGACTGGCTTATCTATTTGAAGGCAGTTATTTGTGTTTTAAGTAGTGATAGCGAAAATGTGAAATTATTAGTTGATTATTTAGAAAAATCATCTATCTATAGAAATAACATTGCAACTGCTATTAATTTAAAAAATAATAGCAGTTTTGAGTTTGTAATGACCGATAATTATAAAGAGGACCATCTTTTTTCATATATGCTTCTTCATATTTTCTTTAATAAATCTGAATGGGATTATATAATTTCCAATTTCAAACCAAATGAATATAGTTTTCATGTACAAGATTGTTTTTATGGATTAGCATCTTTCAATAATCAAAATTTTGTTGAAGCAATCCAAGCACTAGACCTCGCGATTAAAAAAAGGCAATTGCCCAAATACTCATTTTATAAAGCACTCAGCTGTGTTTATCTCGATTTGGAACAGATTCAAGAAGATGATACAGACCATGACCGGTTAACATCACATTATCAAAAGCTAATTAATTGGGGAGATGCCTGTCCGGAATTAAGAGATGAAAATTTAGCTACATTCAATTTATCTAAGATAAGAGCCTTACTTATTATAAATCCAGAAACTTTTCTAGATGAATATTCAAATTTAGTTCAAATACAAAAAAAGAACATCAATTTTCGATTTCAGCTAGGCGCCTTTTACCAAATGCAAAAGCTATATGACGAAGCCCTTGCTGTTTATACAGAAATACTCTCAGAAGGTTCGTCACAAGAACTGTCTCATCGGATAATAGTATGTTATTTATTACAAAAAAACTTTTCTGCAATACTCAGTTTTTTTGAGGCTCCAAATACGCATAAATTTTCTGCAACTATTACAATATATTTAATTGCTATCCACAATCAAAATCCCGGACAATTTGATAACCTTTTTGATAGATATTTTTTTAGCTCCTGTGAAAACGTAAGTGATTTGATACATTTTCTTGAATTATTTCGCTATAGCACACATGTAAAAGAAGAACTTTATAAAAAAACAAAGGTTTTAAAAGACGAAATATTATTAGCTAATAAAACACAGAAAATTATGCTTGCTTTTTTTGTCGCAGAAATACTAGATATGGAATTAAGTAAATGTTTTCTGGCTAGCATCCATAATTACCTCCCGCATGATTTAGAAATGGTACATTTTCTTCTTTCTAAATTGTCCTCATCCGAATTGCGAGAAGAATTAGCAAAATGGTTTGTAGAAAATAACTTTAAAACTCCTTTTATTTTAAATATATTAGCTGAAAATTATATACATCAGGAAAAGTATGTATCTGCTTTGCCTTTACTTAAAGAAGCTTTTACACTTTCTCAAGAAAAGAACACTGCTATCTATTTGGTCAATTTAGCAGCGCTTTTGGATACTGTAAAAATAGAAGATATTCAAGATTCTTTGTATTTCCTTTCATCTGAGAAAGACCCTGAAATACTGTTAATTGTTGCCCAGACATATTATAAATTCGGTTTTTATGATAAGGCCGAGAGACTATCATATGAAGCTATTTATTTACTAAGCAATCTTGATGATAGTCATCTCTACCAACTATATATGTCTATTCATTTTAATATGCTTAATGGATCTTCAAAAAAAATCATTGATTTTGATAGAGCAACTATGGACGTAGTTATTTTTCTCAAACCTGTAGTTCCAGAATCTTCAGAAAAAAATATTGCTGATTCTGTCAATATGGGCGAAGAATCTCCCCCGCTAGTAATATGTATTAACCAAGAAGCAAATTTTTGTACCGATACCTATAGTATTGGTGCTTTGCATGTTTCTAAGTCAAATTTACTGTACTTAAAACTAATTAACAAGGAAATACATGAGATAGTAGAATACAATGGTATACCATATGAAATTGCTAGTATAACCAACAAATACGTATATGCTTTTAGGCATGTTTTATCTAAAGTGGCAGATTCAAGCGATGGTTCTTTCATCAAAAAAATATCAATCGATAAGGACAGGGACATTAGGCAACAGATGCGAGATGTCCTATATGATTTGAACCCTATTACAAATTGGCTTGATCTATACCACTTCAAAGATAATCCCGTCGGAACACCTATCGAATGGATTAATAGCTGTGGTTATGATGAATATGTGCACATTGTTCAATATTTACTATACTCAAAAGAAGAGGTATTGTACGCAGGCCTAAATAATATTTCATATGATGCTGACCAGACTTACACTATAACGCTTTCTTCATTAGTCATACTTCAAATTATCGGTAACCTCTTTGTCTTAGATAATTACTTTTCTAAAATCTTCATTTCAGATACATTGCTTGAATTTATTAAATTACAGTCTGAAAACTCAAGTAAAACTTTAGTTATTTCTCCTGGGAAGATTGGCATTAGTGATGATGGTAATCTGACATTAACACCACCAGATAAGACAATGCCTGATTTTTGGAATGCTCTTTATGAAATTGCTTTAAAATTAAATTTGCATATTATTACAAATGATGACCGCGCTAACTTCAATAGGATGCATAGCAGTATGGATTTAGAGAAACTTCTGGCCAATCCCAAAGTTCATATTTGTCAATTGGATAGCTTTATAGTTGCTCAGAAAAACAACTCACTCTTACTATCAGACGACCTGTTTTTTAGACAACTAGGCACTCTCCTAGGTATACAAAGTGTTAACCATACTCACTTGTATTCTATTATAGATATTAAACAATATATATCGGCTCTAACAAAGCTTATGGAAACAAATTTTTTATATATTCCTATTACAGAGGCTGCTCGTCCTTTATTAAACGATTATATTAAATCTATATCTAATAACGAGCGAAAACGAAAATTGTATACAGAACTTTTCCCACCCGATAGTTTTATGAGATCTATCCTCAACCAATAATCTAGTTTATCTGTATTTGAGGCAGATTTTAATGGATTGGAAGAAATGTTTTTACAGCAAAACTATAATCAATTTAGTCAAATATTCAATTAAACCTTAATTTTTCTAGGGTTAAAAGACTTTTCAATGCTCAACATCTTTTCTCTTTGACCGTCCAGGACGCAGCGGTCGCAGGTTCGAATCACCAAGTAAACAGACCTGTTTTTTGTAGAAGCAAAAGATAGGTCTGTTGTTATTTTATAAGGGAAATAACAGGAAACTCAGGATTAGAGCCAGTGTGGGTGCCAAATATAAGCACCAAAAGCCACGTATATTTGACTTTTGATGCTTTCTTTAATTTAAATCCTAGTATACGTGACTTTTATAGTTAAGAAAGAGAGGTAAGAATCATGGCATATATCTCATATGGTTTTGTTCAGAAGCAGGATGGTATCTTTGTAGAACTTCAACAGGCAGAGGTAGTAAGAGAAATCTTTCAACGGTATTTAAATGGCGATAGCCTTGGCGGCATCTCTGATTTTCTTTTTGGGCAGGGAATCCTTTCACCCACTGGGCCGGAAAGATGGACACGACCGGCAATTAACAAACTTTTGTCCAACTCTAAATATATCGGCTATATCATCAGTTTCGAAGATTATTTTGCCACTTAAATCGACAAGGGAAACCGCAGCAACATAGATGAAGACACCAACCAGAGGAAGGCCACCCGGTACAGTTCACAAAATGTACTGAGTGGCCTTTTGGTTTGTGCAGAATGTGGTGCTAATTATCGTCGTATTACCCGTCCCTCCGGCGAGGTGGTCTGGCGCTGCGCCAATAAAGTCGAGCACAGAAAGCTGATTTGTAAAAACGCACCGTCTATCAGTGAAGATACCCTTAAGAAACAGCTTTGCACAACACTTAATATGACAGAATGGGATGAGAAAGCTATCAAAAAAAAGCTCGATTGAAAGAATTCTTATTCGACATGATGGCGATTTATAATTAGATTACAAACACGAAATAAGGTATAGTTTGGAATATTAAGGCTATGCAAGCCCCGCTCATCTTGATATAATATCCGTACAAGTAAAATTGAGGTGAGCGGCGTGACTGAAGCAATTTGGACTTATAGGATATCGCAGGAAAAAGTTTTAAAGAACCTTGTTGCGAGAGGAATCTTTACACAAGAGCACGCCGACTATATGTCTGATCATCTCTTTGAACAACTGAATCTATTGGATGTCCCCGGCTCACATCTATCCTCTATTGGAGAAAAGATGATCAATGCAAATTGCGGGCACAGTCCCTATGTTTCACTTACGGATATCGCACGAGAAAAGAATAGTGAATCTCCAGGATATATGGTTCAAAGTTGGCTACGCAACAGCAGCACTATTGAGTATTTAAGACTATGGGAGAAAAAGTTTAATCCTAACTTCCTTGATGATGAGTGTGAAAAGCTCATTCAAGTCATCCGGACAAGCAGCGCTCCCCTGACGCCAAAGATATGGATCAGTGCCACTAAGGCATTAGGTATCGAATCCAAAGCAGGCAAGAATGGCGGGACAATGACTCATCCAGAAATAGCTGAAGCATTTCGTGCTTGGCTGTTTCCCGAGGGATGCTAGAGATGGTAAAAAGATATAGGTGCTATCAACCTGAATTGGATGGATCAGCGGCCTCTGTGAACGAGGCTGAATCCTAATGTATAGAGTTGCGGCCTGGATATATAAGAACTGTAGTATTTTCTTAGGAACTCAGTTTAGCAATAATGAGAAGTTATATAAATGTAGTACGCTACAATAATACTGAAAAACAAAAAGGAGTTTGAGGACATGGCTACTCCTGGAATCGGAGATCCGTATTGGTACGAATGGTACGTCGGATTAGAGAATGTAATAAAAATGCTGAATTCCGATTTCGGAATCTCTTGCGTTATCTTTCAGCATAGTTCTTATAATACTATCGATGACGTGGTAGTAGAATTTGCTGATGGCAAAAAACAATTATGCTATCAGGTAAAGCATGAAATTGATACTTCAGCTCCTAAAAATCTGACATTTGGAAACATGTTAGAATCTAAGAATGACAAGAAATGCCTGTTCGAAGCAATATTTCAAGGATGGAAAGAATCCAAATCTACTGCTGGTTCTGCAGTTAAGCCAATACTCTTTACAAATCGTAAGATTTTAAATAGACGCTCCGGTCGTAGCTTTAATGGCAAACCCTACAGTGCTTATCCTGTTGATAAGTTTTTACTGGGGATGCAGACTGTAATTAGAAACATAACGGACTATGAGAATGTCACGATTGATGATTCAACACTGCTTTTCCAATGGAACGAATTATGTAATGTTCTCCCAAATGCGAATTCCAAAGAGTTAATGTCGTTTTTGAAAGAGTTTTCAATCGACGCGAATCAGCTTAGTTTAGCCGCAATGAAGCAATCATTGATTACCTTGTTGACACAAGTATTTTCCTGCAGCGAAGGTATTGCTTTGGAATTATTTGGTAGACTACTTTTAGGTCTTACCGAATGGACAACAACTGAACGGAGCAACGAGCGCGTTACTTTAGAGGATGTGTACTCAGTTCTGGGCATCGAGGAAGACATTGATGAAAGTCAACACAGGCTTGCACCTCCATATCCTTTCTTCGAAAGTAGGCAAGTGTTTTGTAAAGAGCTAGAAACTCAGATTCGATCAACAGAACACAAGATTATTTTTCTTTCTGGGGATCCGGGATCTGGAAAGACAAGTACGATTAGTTACCTGCAATCAAAGACCAATTTGTTTTTGCTTCGCTACCACACATTTAAACCGATTTCCCCGGAGCAACATTTCTATAATGCAGATCCGGGTATGTGCACTGCTGATAATCTGTGGGGTACACTATTGATTCAGCTTCGGAAGAGATTTAAAGACAGATTGGCTGAATGTAACGTCCCAATTAGCAATAAATTGGTAACCGTCGAAATGATGCGAAATCACGTTATCCGTTTGTTGGGCATTGCAGCTCAAGACACTACCGGACCAGAAAAACGAGTATTTGTTTGCATTGACGGAATTGATCATGCAGCGCGTGCCAATGATCCCCTATCATTTTTACCCACATTGCCGTTGCCAAATGAAATACCTGATGGTGTTTGCTTTGTAATCGTTGGGCAACCAGTCGCTATATATCAAGATCAATATCCTTTATGGCTGTCGAACAGGGATGACGCTGAACAGATATACATGCCAAAGCTTTGCACTGTCGATATCAAACAGCTAATTCTGATGCAAGCAAGTCAATTTGAAAGCGATGCCGATGGGCTTGCGGATTTTATTTATCAAAAGACTGAAGGCAATAATCTTTCTGCGGTTTTTGCGGTTGAAGAAGTAAAAGCATTATGCACTTTGGACGAAGCGATTACAAAACTTCAAAAAAGTGGAATAAGTGCAGATGTTCAACAGTATTACAATCATATTTGGTCTCATATGAAGAGAGAGCTTTCAGTGATTGTCCATATGCCCGTATGTCCTGAGAGCATTGTTGCTTGCCCCATCCTTTTGATGAATGGTCGTGTAAACACAAAAATTCTTGCCAAAGCTCTCACGTATGGAATGAGTGAGAGCGATTGGACGATGATATTGAGCCGACTATATCCGCTTGTTGTACCGACAAAGAATGAAGGAGAATATGCACTTTTCCATAATGACTTCCGAGTATTCCTTATGGGAGTAATTCGTCCATATCAAGTACGTTACGAAGAAATTGCATTAGCAATGGGGGAGTACCTTCTTCAAAATGAGGAGGGTATTCTGGCATGCACCTTGGGTATTCATTTACTGAAATGCGCCAACAAAGAACATCTTATTCCGCAATACTTTACTCCGAATTTTGTTATTAACTCCTTGGCCGAAGGAGTGTCGTTACAGAGATTAGATGAATTTGCCCACCTTTCCTATGACGCTTCGTGCAGCAATCAAGATATGAAGGGATATCGAAATACATATTTGGCAATAAAAACTTTATATCAACATAAGCAGTATTTCGAATATTTTGGTAGGAACTATATAAGCAATGATTATCCTGAAACAAGTTCAATTGACATTTCTGAAATACGAACGCTACCAATTACACCTGAGAATATTGGCGAATTTGAAAATGTGTTAACGCTGTGTAAAAAACTTCATTCTTCCTGCAATCCAGAATATTGCTCGCGAGCATATGGACTGTATGAAAAATGGTTTGGTGGTTATTCGCCTATGTCATTTGTACCTCTTTGCGCAGATAAAGTTTCAGAAGAGAGAACTTGGGAAATAAAGTCGACTGAGGTGGGCTTCTTTTTACAACATTGGGGAACAACTGCTGCGGAGATAAATGCTTCTGTGCCACAAATTATTGAAACTGTCTCTGATCTTGATTTTTATGCTGTTACAACATTCGGTGAGCAATATTTCAACTATTGCATCGAAAACAAAAAATTCGAGCTTGCCATAGACGCTATAAAAGCAGGCTATGTAGCGCAAAGTATCTTTGCTGACAAACTGGAAGATATTTATTTTGCAGGCGCTTCACATATATTTGAATCGGTGCTAACTCGTGTAAGCGAAAACAAGAAAAAGCCAGCATGGAATTCCTTTGCACTTGCAATGAAAACAACGTGCAATCAACTGTATATTCCTGATCGATCAGTAGTTGATTCGGCTAGCTCTGTTAAACGAATATATGATGAATCCTGCTTTGCACTTGTGTTAAGAGCATTTTTACTTGGATGTATCGAAAAAGACGTTGAAGATGACATTTTGATTGAACATTCGGCAAAGTATTGCTTGGAGCTTGAGGGAAATAAAACAGAGAAAAGCCAAGCATCTTTTATTGTTAGGGTGGCATGTCTGCTGGGTAAATACTACTGGGATAGTGCACCAAACTCCAATGCATTTGCCGGATGTTCAGAATGGCTTTTATCTGCACATTTGTGGCGTTCGCTCGATTATTCAAAGGCACGCAGATTTCTGCTTTATACTTTGCTTAATAGTCCTGCGGCTAAGGCCTTTAACAATGAAGCATGGTTCATCTCTACGCTACAAGTGAGCTTATTCGACATTGATCATCTGGGCATGTATTATAAGACGTATATTCTGGACTATCTTCAACAGTTCAAACGGCTTGACATTATTATTGAATATATACATGCTCTGTATGGCGAAAACTGCTGCAAAATAAGCTTGGAAGAAAATAAAGTTGATATGCATGCTCGATTTCGCCCATATGGTGAACTAGTAGAACCGGAAATGATGTGTAGGTTCACCTCACAGCTTAAGTGGGATGTCGTTGGTTACACGAGTTATGAAGAATATGCAATGCATGGCCCGTCTGATTGCTTCAATATTATTGCTGAAGTCGACCCCCGCAGGTGGAAAGACCTTGGTGCAAATCTGTATAGACAATCTAGAATAGCTGAATTGTCAAGTAATCATGCAGCCTATGAAATCTGCAACAACATTACGAAAGCTGCTGTAAAATGTGGCATAATCGATTATTGGGAATTGTGCAATTGGGACGATGAATTTAAGATGAACCCCAACCAGATATACCATTCTCTTTTTGAGCTCACCCATAATGTCGACAGTGAAGCGGATTTAGAAGCGATTTGGATACTAAGCTGTGGAATGCATTCGTGGTATAAACAGGAGGATCGGAGTGGATCCAAATGCATTTATGATGCGTGCCAAGAGAAGGCAACAGCATTAAATGTTGATTTTGCTTCAAAAGCAAAAATGATAACGCCGCAATGGGTGGCAATTATTGAACATCTATCAAAAAGATCTGATCGGAAAACTGATTCAGATGATTATTCTGTACGATATGCCGAGGATATCAGTGCTATACAAGTTCAATATGCCGATATTTCAATAGAGGAATCGTTAGAACTACTTTCCAGCTTAAAAACATCGAAAAATCCTATAGACCATTTTTGTGTAGTATTCAAAAAAATACTGTCTATTGATACTGAACGTCGTGAAAACCTCAAAAGTTTTTTACGTATTATTTGCCATTATCTTCAGGGTAAGGAGTGGACATATGATAGGTATGATTTTGTAATTAGCTCACTTCTTTCCGAAATGGGAAGTGAAGCATTCTGGGCACTAGCATGCTGTATTAGAGCTCAATTAGCAGACTATGAATATCAGATTTCCTCACGTAATATGCAGCTGCTTTTCAAGTTAAATTACAAAAACGACACAGCCAAAATGCAGACGTTGCTTGAAGCAGAACTTCAAACACAGGAATTATGGGTTACAGGAAACAATCATCTTGAAGTGACACTCGATCAGGAAAAGTCCGTATCGCTATTCTCTACACCAAAGACTGTTTCAGAACTGGCACTTTATATTCTGTTAGAGCAGATAGATACTCAGAATGCCAGAAAGATGGAGTCAGCAATATACGCCATCTGTCTGTTAGGCAAACAGTTTCCGCGTGTTATGGATATCATCGCTGAGAGTTGGGCTGCATTCTCCCTAAATCAAGAAGAATGCCTGTTGATTGTTATTGCAAGATGGGCATCGGACGGGATTTGCACGGAAAGTTTACGCGGCATACTGCAGAACATGTATGATGCCTGTGCAGAGCTATCCAGAAAGTATTATTTGCACAGTATCCTGCTTCATTTGAATTTGGAAGAAGTATATTCAGAAGTAATTTCCTACAATGCTCCGACTATCAATCACACGCTCCCGACAAGCGGAATAGTGGAAGATGATAGCTATTATGAACGATTTCTTTCACTGGTCGAAGATTGCGAAAAGAGTGCACTAATTGACTCAATTCGCAGATATATTTTCCAGATATCTCCGTTAGAAAATTATGTTGAAGATCGCTATGGCGAAGTGGGCGATAGTAAAATTCCCACCATCAACATGCAGCCGGGGGAAATTCTTTATGGTAAAGATAAAGCTGGACAATGGGCATCCATTCCTTTGATATGCAAAAAAGCCCGATTACTTCCGGTGGAAGATCCTTTCATCTTGACGGAAATGCCGTTAATTGATTTTAATAAAGAATGGTTTCCTGATATACCCATCACATATAACGGAGAAAAAGAAAGTGGATTATATAACGAACAACTACATGATATTGCACATGCACACATAACGGAAGGCAATGTATTACTCGCTGCAAGCCTGTGGTATCCGTGGGGTCATGAAGGAGGGGCAATATATATTAAGTCGTCTAAAATTGATTTCCCATTTAGCAGGAGCCACAGACAAGAATTTGATTGGTGTATTGGAAATTTCGGCCTACTTGCTTGCGAAGGATCAATAGATGAAACTCATAGCTCAACTCTGGGTATTGGCGGAGTTAGTCTATTTAATCGAGTTGGCGGATGCCAAAAACTGCTCTTTGGAAACTGCCAAATGGCACCAGCGTCTATATGGCGTAAAATATTTGCATGTCATCCTAAGCAAGGTAATCCATACATTTGGATAGATCAATATGAGCGTGAAGTGTTATGGTTTGAACGCATAGTATCACCTGATCGGGAAGCTAGGCAAGAGGCTTTTATTCGGCAACCAATCCTTTTTAGGTGGATTTGTAATGAAAGTTGGTTAAAGGTGGTCTTAAGTGATCTGGAGATTTATTATATTACTTCAATTGAACCATACCCTCCTTTGACAGAAGAAAGTTGACAAAAACTTGCTTCGCTTTGGCATTTCTTTTAGGATAAAGAACAGAACATATTCCCATAATGTTTAAACTAAGCACTTTGTTTTGGTGGATTGTAAGAATACTCTTGATTAAACTCAAAAATCTATTTTCCACGGTGTCCACATTATAAAAATCCATAAAAATCAGTATTTATGTAAAAGAAATATATTTACTATGCCCACAAGAAAAAGACAGTATTTATTTGGAAATATTAGAAGTATCAACCAAGCTAAGTGAGCAGTAGTCAAGGTGCAGCATTATATTTTGGTTGATGCTATTAATTCTTTAGATGCTAGTTTTCTTGTATCTTAAAAACATTGACTTTTATAAGCGAATTTTATACTATATATAATATAGAACACTTGTTTGCGGATAAAGGTCAGGGAGAAAATATGGGGAAAAGAACAAGTAATAGACTTATAATTAATAAAAAGGAAATGGTATTAATTAAAAATAGTGAAACATGTAAGGATATAGATGTATATGGAAACTTATTTAATGTTTTGGATACATATCAAACGTTAAGCTATGATGAATTTGAAAAAAATAATATTTTTGATTCTAAATCCAGAACTGTACTCTTGACTAGTAAAAAAATGCTTGTTGATGAAATAAAAAATGAATGGTCAAGTGTAGGACATAGCGATATTGCTGTAAAAGAAACTAGATGTCAACTATGTGGAAGAATAAATAAATTTGTTTTCTTTATACATAATAAAAATAATGATAGAGAATTAAATGTGGGCTCTGAGTGTATTAATGGATTTAAAGGAATCGAAAATTTTTCAAATATTAGACGCTCTTTAAATGAACAGATTAAGCATCATAATGAGCAAGTGAGAAGAATAGAGTTTGAAGAAATAGATATTGATAATGTGGATTATATTAAAAATGTAGAAATGTGGTTTAAAGAATTGGATATACTTTTACCCTATAATTTATATGATACTATTAATACTTTACTTTACGAAATTAATTTTTTAAGAACATCATATATAAAAGTCGGAGGTAATAAAGAGGAAATAATAACTAGCTATTTTACTATAAAAAAGAAATTAGATACTTATCAAGTAAAAGCGAAGGAATTTTATAAAGCCAACAAGAGAAATAAGTTGGCATGTAATAGGAAAATGTCTGAATGGTTAAAAAATGAAAATCAATATATTTGGGAAAGTGTAATGAAGAATAATGGAATGTTTTCCTTAGATACATTGATGTATGCATATAATAAAGATTATGTAGAAGAACATATTCCTGATTTTAGCCAACATCTCCAAGATAATGATATTAAATTTATAGGTATAAATGGAAATACAATTAGATTTTTATTAGAAAATCAAGATTATGTTTATTCTCTAACGTTCCTCATTACCTGTAAAGAATTTATGAAAGAAATAGGTTGTCATTGTTTAACCAAGAAAGAATACCGTTTTAATAAATTTGATTTACCTAAGATATCTATAGAAAAGAATCCTAAAAATTTCAATGCGTTATACACGCGTATGAAAAATATTATAGATAGTGTTGGATTGGGTATTGACATTGATGAAAATACACAACAAAAATATTATGTTAAATTACCTCAAGTAATAAGAAAGTCTAATTGGAGTGATAAAACAGAAATATCAGACATTGGTTACAAACCGTTAGCAGATACTTTTTTTTATAATATGTGTGAATCCCTGTTATTTAGTTCGGAAGAGCGAATTAAAAAAGAATTTATGAAATTATTTACATCATTAAAATTAAAAGGGAAATGGATAACCCAAGAAGAAAGAAATCGTATGTCTGAAATATCTAAATCTGTTACTATGCAAAGGCAGAGAGAATTCACCCCATATTTATGATTACATTTTCAGAGGGCGTGCTGAAAATGCTCTATTTTATGCGAATTCTCAATTTTTTTCTGTTCAATTCCGTAAGTAGGTCCATTAGATTGCAAAATATTATATCATCAAGGGATGGGCTGCATGATAAACGTCTAAAAAGCGGATATTATTTTACTGATAAGTATTATACAGGTTATGTTACGCCCAAATGTTTAGCCAAAAGTTTAGCCAAATCCGATCAAATTTTTATTTCTGCTTTTACTGAATTAATGCAATGATTACTTTGATAATAGTCTAATATACCGATTTTAAAAGGCTTTTAAAGGATTTAGAGGAATCAAAACGGATTCCAACGGAATTAATACCCTATAGTTCGGGACGCAGAGGTCGCAGGTTCGAATCCTGTCGCTTCGACTAAAGAAACAGCTGAATTTCTTTTAGAAATTCAGCTGTTTCTTTTTGTATTCCAATAATCTATAATAACAGTAATCGCTTTACAAGAGGTTGAAATTATATATTTTTTCCGGGAGGTTAGCAAATGAAGTTGGAAATGAAGAAACATATTGGAGTATGGCTTTTACTTGGAATTGGCATCATATTATTAATGTGTTATTTTGGTGGTCTATTTTATATTTACAATATTCAACAATATAGCCCATATGCTTCTGCAGGTGCTGATGTTGATGCTTTTATTCACAGCATATTGTTTTTACCGCCAACTGTAATATGTTTAATATTATCCCTTATGCTACATATAAAAACAAAAAATAAATAAAGAGCTAAACCAAAAATCCAACATATTGGGATATTTTCCGGCTTACTTTGTTTACGCAAAAAACAATAACATGAATATATTGAGGGCGGAGAGTATCAACAAGCTATTAGTATTTTGTACGCCATTGCTTATACTCTGAAACTGAGCCATAAGACAGATTTATAAAATTACAGGTTTTTTTGAATATATCGTTCCTCCATTAGAAGGCTTTTGGTGGCAAGAAAATGTTAACGGTGTTGATTATGGAAACAAGGATTCTCTTAACTGGATTTCTGTTATTCGTTTACCGGATTTTATGACAAAAGAGAATTTTGATTGGGCGGTTCAGGCTGCAGAAAAAAAGAAAAAGTTACCTAGAAAAGTTGCCCCGGAAAAGTGGAAAACAGTCATTCGTCATCCAATTAAGAAAAAGGCATAAAGCCGGAAACCTGATTTTATCCTTAAAGGACAAAATCAGGTTTCCGACTTACTCTCTTAGTTCCTTTGTGGTACGGTATATACTATAATTTGAACTTATTCACCACATCATGAAGCTGATCTGCCATCTCATTCTGTTCTCTTGACATATCTTCCACTTCCTGCATCGTCGTTTCCATAACAGAAATAGCATCCATAATCTTACCGCTGCTATCCGAAGTATTCTGCGCGGAATAAGCAATACTTTGTATCGCTTGGCTCACTTCACCAATAATATGTTCTATTCCTGTAGACATCTCGGATATCTTTTCTGAGAATTCCTTGATCTTTCCTGCATCCTCTTCATATTGATGCGCTGAATGAACAAAGCCTTCATAATCGGGAGCTACTGTTTCCGTAATGAACCGCAGCAACTCGTTCGCAGTATGAATCAATAGACGAAAGGCTTCTTCTATCTTCCCAGTCGTATCTTGGATTTCTCCGACTGCTGACGCAGTCTCCCCGGCCAACTTACCGATTTCCCCTGCCACTACCGCGAATCCTCTTCCCTGCTCTCCGGCACGCGCTGCTTCAATGGCCGCATTGAGAGATAGGAGATTAATTTGATCTGCAATTTCCGAAATCACATTCGCCAGCACACTTACGGATTCTACAACTTTCGCATTCTCCATGCTCTGAGAAAGTTCTCTTTCATAGACCTTCGACATATCTGTGGCCTTCTGATAGGAAGAATTACTATTCTCTTTGATCTTTGCTGCGCGCTGCCCAATTTCCCCCGCAAGCTCGTTGCTTCTTTCCGTTTCCGCCAACAGAACATTGGCGGAAGAATTCACCTCTTCTACCGAGGCATTTACCTCCTCCGTGGAAGCACTGGAAGACATCATATTATCATTTACGATATTCATAATGCCGGCAATATTTTTAAATTGCTCCGCGAGCTCTTCCGACGCCTGAATCAAATTAGAACCGGTATCAGTTAACCGCTCTGAGCTATCCGCAATCTTAGAAATTATAAGTTTATTATTTCTGAACATATTGTTAAGAGAAGTACTTAGCTGATTGAGTTCATCTCTTCCCTTAATAACAGGTCCATCTTTTGTAAGATCCCCTTGAGCTAAAATACCTGCAAAATGGTTCACCTTCTTTAGATTAGCACTCAGTCTGCCAACCATGAACAGAACTACTATAAAACAAATAATAATAGATATCACACTAATAACTGCCATACGAAGAGTCAGACTTTCTACCGGCGCAATCAATTCTTTCTCAGGTATCTCCATCGCCAATACCCAATTAAGTCCGGGTATCGCCTTGAAATATACATGATGAACTTCTCCATCTTCCGTGTAGAATCCGTCTCCTTCCTCTTCTGTCAGCATCCTTCGACCGAGTTGTGCGATCGACGGATTAGCTTCTTCCTGAATCTTCTGAGCCATCACCTTATTATCATCCTGGCTGGAGAGGAAAATACCGGACTCATCCACCAAGAACGCATGTCCCCCTTCACCTACCTTAGCGGCTTTCACTAGATTCTGAAGGGAAGAAAGCTCAATATCTACGGTAACCGCACCGATGAATTTACCATTTGGAGTCTTCAGAGGGACTGTACAGGAGGACATTGTGACTCCTAATGTTTCATCATAGTACGGTTGTGTGAATATTGCTTTTCCATCGGAAGCACTGGCATTTTTATACCACTCATAAGAAAAATAGTCATAACTTTCATTACTGTATTCATAGGTTACTGCTATACCATCCCCATCTTTGTAAATATAAGGACCTACATATTTTTCTCCGGCATCGTACTCATACGGCTCAAACCAAATACCGCTTCCCATTGCCAAATTATTACTGACTATAATATCTCCCAATAACTTTTCATAATCTTGTAAATCGGTAAAATTGTAAGTGTTGGATACCATGGAAGTAATCATATTAGCCATCAATTCAACTTCTCTAATTTCTCTGCTAATACTTGTGATTTCCTTATCCAGATTAGATGCCATCAGTTTATCCATCTGTTGTAGGATGCTGCTTTTGCTGGCACTCATACTATTAATGATAAGAAAAAGCATACCTAAAATGATAATTGGCAAAATCGTTATCAACATCTTTATCCTAATTGATCTCATCTTTCGTCCTCCTCTTGTAAGGTCCTTATCTTTTGTTGAATTAATTTTATCACATTTTAATACAAATATATAATAGGAACGAAGTTTTCTATTATATATTTGTATTAAATTTTTTCCAGAAAAACAAAAGCCCCTGTTCCAATGATCAATCATTGAAACAGAGTCCTTATAATAAAATATTAACGCAATACCTGCTGTCCGCTTGCCGCATATATCTCATACCACTCATAATGCTCAAGCTTTACATCCAGTGCCTTTATGGCAAGGTCGAGTCTCTCCGCCTTACTGCTTCCTATAATCGGCATCGCACCTACCGGGTGATACATCAGCCATGCATAGACAATCGTATCCGGTTCCTCTTTATGCCTTTCAGCAATCTCTCTTATCTTTGTCATCGCTTTTACAGAATATTCATCTTTTCCTGTAAAAAGCCTTCCTCCGGCAAGCGGCGACCAAATCATAGGATGAATTCTATTCACCGTAAGATAGTCCATCAAGCCAGTGTCAAAATGTTCAAAGCATACCGGATTCCACTCAATTTGATTCGTTACCAGCTCTCCTTCCATAGCTTTATTCAAAGCATCGAACTTAAACGGGTCGAAATTGGATACGCCCACTTCCCTGACCAATCCTTCTTTCTTCAAATCTTTAAGAGCTCTAGCCGTCTCCCATGGGTCGAAGCAAGGATCTTCTCTGTGAATCAAATATAAATCAATATAATCCGTCTGCAAACGATGTAGACTCTCCTTGCAGGAACGCATCACTCTTTCATAGGATGTATTATAATACCCAAAAGTCTTACCACCGGTTTTCTGTTGAAAGATTCCTGTCTTCGACACAAGTTGAACCCTGTTTCGAATGCTTTTATCCGCTGCAAAAGCCTCTCCCATCCATGTTTCGCACTGGGTTCCTGAGTAAATCTCTGCCGTATCAAAGCTTGTCACTTCTCTTTCGATACAGGAATTCATGTAATCTACCAGTTCTTTTGTTGTCATGTTCCAGCTTTCCAATCGCCAGAATCCCTGTATGATCCTAGAAAGAGATAGCTTCTCCGATAATTTCATCATTTCCATGTGTTATGATTCCTCCATTAATTATAAACAGTAGTTATAACCTTCCGCTAGCCATTCCTCAATAGTTTGATTTATTATATTATGCATTTTTCCTCATGTCTAGTGCAATCACACTAAGAATAAGAAGGCTGATTTCCATACTCTTTTATAAACGGAATTTAACAAATTTCCATACAATTTATATAAGGCTGCAAATTGCAGCCTTATTAATGAAACTATAGAATTTTATCCACTTGCTCCCAATCCTTTCGAAACGTCTGTAGACCACTCTCAGTCAGAGAATGTTTCAGTGACTTTACAAACAGATCATAGGGAATCGCCGCATAGTCAATATCGGCAAGCGCCAACTGCTCCAATTGATATATATTTTTAATCGAAGCTGCTACGACCTTCGTGTTCATCCTATTTCTATGAATCATCTGTTGAATCTGAGATACTATTTCCAATCCATTATACCCGTTCTCATCATTTCTTCCTACAAACGGAAATATATAGGAAGCCCCTGCGTTAATGGCAGCAACAACCTGAGAAACGCTGAAAATCAAAGTTATCGCCGATTTTATCCCCACACCGTTCAGATATTTACACAGCATCAATCCTTCCTGGGAAAAATTAATCTTGATCACGATATCCTTATTAATATTGGCTATCTTTTCTGCCTCCGCTTTCATCTCTTCGAAAGTATCACCCATGACCTCTCCGCTTAAGAATTCCAAATTATCAGGGGAATACTTTTTCAGGAACCGGTAGAAATTTACCCCATTGTTCTTATACATTGTCGGATTCGCCGTAACTCCGCATGCCCCAAGCTGCAAAGCGTGAACAATTTGCTCTTCATTTGCCGAGTCAATAATATATTTCATCTATCTTCCTCCATATTTTTCTCTAATACGAACTTGAGGATCGCTTTAGCAACTCCGGCATTTACATTGGTATCCGTAATGTAGGCTGCCGCCGCCTTGATTTCTTCCGTACCATTACCCATAGCAACGCCAAGAGCACCGTACTGAATCATAGAAATATCATTTTCATTATCTCCGATACACATAACTTCATTTCGCATAATCCCGAGGTAAGAGCTTAACTCTCTTATCGCTTCCGCCTTAGATGTACCGGCTGTCATCACTTCAAAATTACACGGATGAGAGCTTACCACTTCCAAGTCCTCATTTTGCTTTAATTCGTGTTTAGCTTGTAACAGATTCTCTTTGAGCTTCTTATCCATCCGGAAAACCAATGCTTTATAAATGTCGCCCTTTTCCGCATCCAATGCCCGTTCCCGTGAGGCCCCTTCCACAAATTGAATCCGATCCTCGTCCTTAAGCACTACATTGGTCTTTTTATAGACATGATCTTCTTCTATTGGTGTGTTACTGATTACTTTATTATGCCCTTTAAGGTGAAGAACCAAGTCATGTTTAGCAGCAACTTCATAAATCCGTTCAATCTGTTCCCTATTCAGATGCTTTTTATATATGATCTCATTGTATCTGAAATAAGTACCGTTCGTCCCAATGGCACGCACCTTGGGATGGATTAAATCCGCGAAATATCTTGCGATATTGAACGGCCTGCCTGAGACGAGTGCAATCTCTATTCCCTCATCCACCGCCCTTCTAAGTACCTCTATGTTCTCTTGCGGTATGGAGAAATTATCATCAAGTAAAGTTCCGTCCATATCGATACAAACCAATTTAATCATACTATAACCATCCTCCTTTCAAAGTCTGGAATTCTCTCTTTCATTAAAATGAGCTGCAACTGTTCAGTACCCTCACAGTTATATTGAGTTTCTCAAAATATCCTGCAGCCATTCCTTATCTCCAAAGGGCAAAAATCCTAAAACCGGATTCTCCATAATAATCTTACTCTGTTCTTCTGTAATATTGAATTCTCCCAGTTTCTTATACAACCCAATCTTTTTCAAAAATACTACTATTTCATCATACAGTGCTTCCGCCGCCGCTTCTTCTTCCACACTTTCCAGTTCCTCATTAAACAGACAGGCTACTTTTGCAAACTTCGTAACATTATCCTTCCATGCTTTCTGTACAAATGCCGGGAAAACAACTGCAAGGGCTTCCCCATGAGGTATGTTGGTAATGCCTCCGATGATCTCGCTAAGGGGATGAGGCGCGGAGGCGCCTGAATTAGATAAGCTGCATCCGGCAAGCGTATCGGCAATTGCCAACTTACTCCTATATTCGATATTTTGCCCTTCCTCCATCGCTTTGGGAAGAAAGTTGATAACCAGCTCCATCGCTTTTAAGCTCTGTATCTCCGTGAATTCCGATGCTCTTTTATTGATATAACTTTCGAATGCATGGGTAAAAGCATCGAACCCGGTCGCTGCCGTTATTCTCACAGGAAGGGTTGTCATCAATTCCGGATCTATAATACACTCCTTTGCGAAGTTATTCTGATGAAAGACCGTAATCTTCTCCGTTCCTCTTGTAATAACCGCTGCCTGTGTTACCTGACTTCCGGTACCAGAGGTTGTAGGTATTGCAAGCAGGGGTAACTCTTTATTACTCAGCGGACTATAATTCGCAAACGGATCAGAGTAGTCCTCCAACAAATTATCCCAATTGATAGCGGGCAATCCATAGGTCAGTGCAATGATCTTCGCCGTATCAATACTGGAACCTCCTCCTACTGCCAATATGAAGTCAACTTCTCCTTCTCTGGCCGCAGCATGTCCTTCATCCACTATCTCTACCGTGGGATTAGGCAGAACCTTATCAAAATGTATTACCTGAATATCCGCGGAGGACAATAATTCCTTTACCTTGTTAAAAAGCTTATCGAGAGGCTCAACATGAGGTGTTGTGACCAAAAGGCATTTTCTTCCGTATTCCGCTGCAATCAGAGGCAATCTTCGTAACTCCCCCTGTCCGAACATAATTTTTGATGGCTGATAATATTGAATCATAAATTTCTCCTCTCTTTGCGCATCCTTGCCGGGCGCAACTATGCTTTCTTTCGATTATTGTAACTGTGAGGGTACTGAACAGTTACAATAATTATATGTTACTATTCAGCCTACGGCTTCCTAGCAACAATTTGTGCACAGAAATGCTGCTATGCAGTATTTCGCGCTTGTTAAACTCGGGCTTTCTGTGATCTTCGCTCACAAAAACACTTCGCGATGTTGATGGCTGAACTGTTATAATTATATCTTTCTCCCGCTTCCCTTTCAACCTTACAGACAGTAACTAAATATAGCTAAATCATATGGCAATATGTGAATAATTCTGATATAATTAAAGAAAATCCTTATTATTACAGAAATTGTAAGAAATCTATTCCGAATCCTATTTTACTATTAATGTGGCAATTATATGATATCAGGGTCCCGAAGTCATATTTTTCATGGTCTTTTGACCTTAGAAGGAGTGTAACACAGCGATGAATAAAAGATTATTACAGGAAACGGAGTTGCTGCTCAGTAAAAATGCCTATATAACAGTTACTGATATCGCCCATTCCCTGGGTTGCAGCAATAAGACCGTAAGAAATGATTTATTAATATTGGAGCCTTGGATTAAAGATTTGGATCTCACTTTAGATAAAAAAATCGGGGTAGGTATCGCTATTCGGGGAGATGAAAGCATTAAGCTGAAAGTGCTGAATGACATTACCGCTAAGATTCACAATGTTCAGGAATATTCCCCTGAGGATCGGATGAATTATATTCTGTCGAAATTATTCTCCTCTGATTCTAAGCTTCGGATCAAGGAACTTGCGAACCATCTCTATGTCAGCAGGGCCACCATACACAAAGATTTGCTCACTACAGATGAATGGCTGCAAAATTATAATATAGAATTGATAAGGAGAACCAATTACGGTATTGAAATAAAGGGCAGCGAAAATGACATACGAAATGCCATGTCCTACCTTATCTGCTCTCACAGGCAGTACCTGGAGCTCCAGGCGATTCTGAATGAAGAGGCATCACCTGCCTCTGATACTTTGAAGTTCTTCCGCAAATTGACCAATTTGGATATTTTAAAGCTAAAGAATACTATTCTCAGCATCCCTGAGCTGATCGACTATCATCTCACAGATGAAGCTCTGCTTACCTTTGTGGTAGACATCTCCATAGCTGTTACGAGGATGTCCATCGGGAAATACATCCGCCTGCCCAATGATACGAAGCAGAAGATCGATCGTACCAAAGAACTTCCCATCGCCCAAAGACTAAGCATTAATATCGAAGATGTTTTCGGAATCGTCCTTCCTCCGGATGAGGTGTATTATCTGGCCCTTCATATTCTATGCTCGAAAACAGACAGCACCCCCGACCCTAACTCAGATTCAGGCAGTTTAGGTTCCGAGGAACTTCTGGAAGCGGAGGATATTTCCCGTAAGCTGATTGCTTATTGGGGCGATACCTTACTCCTCCCCTTAAGTGAGGACAAGGAATTATTCCATTCCTTAACAATGCATCTGAAACCGGCCATCAACAGTGTGCGATATGGATTAACTGTACCCAATCCGATTCTCGAAGAAATTCTAAAATACTATCCTTATACGTTCCGGGTCGTTAAGGATTCTATTTTTCTCTTAGAGGAGCATCTATCTCATAAGATTAACGATGATGAAATCGGATATATCACTCTCCATTTAGCATCCGCTATTGATCGGTCCAAGAAAAAACTAAAGACAATCGTTATCTGTCACGGAAGCAGGGGGGAAGCGAAGCTTCTGAAAAATAAACTCAGCCACGAAATGAATGAATTGGATATCGTTTACACGAAGTCCTCCACCTATGTAAGCAGCGATGATTTAAAGGATATCGACTTGATTATTACGACCGTTCCGCTCAAAATCAACGCTGAAATCGAGGTCATTAATATCTCATCTCTCCTGAACAAGCAGGATATTGTAAGATTGAAGTCCATCATTAAGATGATATATTCCAAGAAAAATTCATTGACTATTAATAAATAGCTAGCGGAATCTTTTATTTATTCCGCTAGCTACTTCATTATGCCGGTCGCCTCACTGCACCGAACTTCGATGTTATGATGTTAATAGTCTGTATGATGATAAGCAAAGAGAACAAGGAGAAAATCGCTACTTTATAATCCCGGCTTATAATTCCGGAAAGGATAACAACCGTTCCGTCCAATATGAATAAGATAGCAGGCAGCTTTAAGAACTTAATTATCTTTCGAATCAGCAAAGCCATTAAGTCGGTCCCTCCGGTCGCACAGTCCCTCGTTAAAGCTATTCCGATTCCGGCCCCTACCAACAATCCTCCCACAATCGCCGCTATGAACAGATTGTCGGTCACATGCGTTACCGGTATGATCTTCAGAAACAACGGGGTGGTGAAGGTAATGTACAATGTCTTAATTCCAAAGCTTTTTCCGAGAAAGACGATTCCCATAACGAGAAGGGGAACTGAAATGCCAAGGGAAACATAGGACATCGGTATCTTTGTAAGAGCATTTACTATAATAGACATGCCTGTTATTCCGCCCGGTGCCAATGTATGCTCCGCAAAGAAGAAATTTACGGCACATGCCATAAGCATGCCGGACATGGTAATTAATATATAATCCGTTATTCTTTCTTTCATGTATTTATGAACTGCTCCTCAATATTTTGCCCCCATTACTCCAATCCAAACTTCGCAGCGGCCTCATCAATTGCCTTTCTGCACTTTTGAACTCCTGCTGTGATTCCGTCTTCATCCTTGAAAATAGCTGAGGAAAGAACGATAACATCCGGGTTGCACTCGATCAGTTTCTCCATATTGTCGTGGCGTAGACCTCCGTCAATTGCTAATTCACATCTGGGATTCTTCTCATCAATCATCTTCCTCGCTCTTCTAACCATATCTAACGAGCTTTTTCTCCAGCCCCAATTGTCCTGACCATCCGTTTCATCCACACCATGTGTCACGATATGTAAACGGTCGATATCATAAATAGCTTCATCTACAAAACATAAGGGAGTGTAACATCCGACGGTCAGACCTACCTTCATTCCAAACTCTCTGCAATAGTTCATAATGTAAGCGAGCGGTGCTCCAAGGAACTGCTCTGCAGGAAGTATCAGCATATTACATCCTACCTTCGCTAATTTCTCAATAAACAATCTATCACACTCTACTGTATAAATATGGCATTCAATCATTTTATCCGTTATGGGGCGAATTCCGTCAATAATCTGATGTCCTCCCATAAGCTGTTGATTTCTCAGATTATACATATCAGCTGCATCGGAATGAACATAGTCTGCTCCGGCATCCATTGCCTCCTTTACCACTCCTGCGATATGTCCATAGTTAACATGTGCTAAACCTGCTGCAATTTTAATGTGTTTCATAATCTTATCCTCCTGATTCTAATTTTTAATAAATGCAAATCTTATGATCTTCGTAACTGTTCAGTACCCTCACAGTTACATGTAAAAATCCATTAAAATGACCTTCGGTGATGGGATTTTTACTTGCCATTCCACGTTATCTTACGGTCAGCGCAGTAAATGCGCAGACCTGCTGAATAATTACTGATCTTCTTACATACTTACCTGAGTAATAAGTAACATTTGGCTTTATTTTATAGACAATTGAGCTGTCTTTATGTATTCAATATTACACAAAACCGTACTCTGCGTCAATGCGGGCGGTATGCTCAAAACTTGCCTTTTCTTAGTGGCAATTTGTAAATAATTCACGTACTCTTACCGTCTGCGCAGTAAATGCGCAGTCCTACTGAATTGTTGTGCTCAATCGTACAACTGCTTCTACATATATATCCAACGCCTTGAAATATTTCTCGATATTCATACACTCGTTTTCCCCATGGGAATGCGGTTCATCTCCCGGAAAACTGGGACCGAAGCCAACGCAACTGGGAACAGCCCTTGAATAGCTGATTCCTCCCTTTGTCACCGGAAAAGGACGCTCTCCCATAACTGCTTCATAGGCATCCAGCAGCGTGCAGACAAGGCTGCTTTCAGGTGCCGCATAAAGTCTATCCTTTTTCTGCACGATATCCATGTCAAAGCCTTCCTTATCCGCTTCTTCCTTAAGGCTCTTTTTAATATGTTCCTCCGAGATACCGACCGGATAACGAATATCAAAGCCCACAGATAGTTCCTCCTCCTGATAAACAAGATAACAAAGGGCTGCTGTAAGGTCTCCCGTTTCCGGATGATGATGCACAATTCCCAAGCCTTCTCCATAAGGCTTCGCATAGAACCACCTTCCTATTTGCTTCAGAATGTCATGAAAATTATCATCTATATTCATACATTCCCCAAAGTCCTGTACCAAGCCGTAAGATGCATCGTTCCCCTTATGGGGATTCCTGGAAACATTCGCCTTTGAGAGATAAACTAAGGTCACTATCCCTCCCTCGCAAATCGCTTCAGCGGCATGAACGGCCTTCCTCCTAATAGCAGATACATCATCCGTACGAATTACTACCTCCAGCCGGTGCAGAATATAGCCATAATTTATCTGTGATTTCAATCTCAACAACTGATGAATTGCTGTACTCTTTCCTTCCGGCTTATCATATTTTTTGGAGAACTTTCCCCGGATCATCCCCTTCTCACAATTTACTACAGGGAAATCACAATCAGGAGAAAAAGAGACCTGAGGAGGTTCATTCTTTTTCAAATAATAATCCATGCATTCCCACGTCGTCTCCTCCGCTCCCCCGATTATTAGTCTTATCTTATTAACAGGCTGATAATTGGCCTTTTTTAACAGTCCCATAATATACAGCATCCCTATGATCACAGACTTATCATCGTTAACGCCTCTTCCATACATAAAGCCTTCCCTTATACTTAAAGTAAAAGGATCAGATATCCACTTCTCCACACTTTCGCAAGGCACCACATCGGCATGTACTAATATCCCCAGTGTCTCATCTCCTTCGCCATAATCCACGTGTAATGCGTATCCGTCAAAGTCCTCCCAGTGCAAAGAAAATCTCTCCGCCACCTCAATAATACAGTCGAAGGCCTTTCTGACTTCCTTTCCAAAAGGCATATGGACAGCAACTGTTTCGCTCTCATACATTGAAGGTACTGCCACCAGCTTCCCAATATCTTCAAGAATTTCATGCTTATGGCGTACTAACCCGCTTTTCAAACTCCTCTGTAAATCCTTCTTCCAATCCACGTTCCAGCCTTCCTTTCATTTCTCCACCGCATTAGATGATTGCGAAACTTATCAACTGTTATAATTTCATGCACAATTTATAAAACTTTCCTACCATCTTTCTTCACAATCTGTATTTATTGTGCCTGAAATTTTTACAACTTATCTGTTTTGCAATTACCTGCTCCACCACATTAAATGAATGTGAGTGGCAGGTTTTCTGCCACTCAACAAGGGGAAATATTTTATTCATTGACCTTGGTAATCAATGAAATTATGATGTCATTCATTTTTGTCGAGCACATCTCTTACCTTTGTGGTTAAGGTCGTAACACGTGTGCCGTAAATAATCTGATAATTTGTGTTATTCTTCACAACACCTAATGCTTCCAAATCATTCTTCCATATATTGTCATCCACAACCCCGGTTTTATCCTTTACCGTAACGCGCAGACGAGTCGCACAGCAAGATACTTCCACAATATTATCAGCACCTCCGAATGCTTCTACAATTCTTTCAGGAAGACTCTCACCTTCGGTTGACGCTTCCTTTTCCGCATTCTTTATCTCATTATATTCCTTCTTACTCATGAATTTGATTTCCTGGTTCGCTGCTTCACGTCCCGGTGTCTTCAAGTTGAACTTCATAATAAAGAATCTGAATACGAAGAAATAAACGGCAAACGTAAGAGGCAGTAAATAAATGAGTGACATTGCATGAACCTTTTGAGGCTGGAAAAGATTCGGTATCATAAATAGCAACGCATTACCGTTAATGGATACCGCTGTCAACTCTGCGATAACATAAGAAAGACCGCAAAGAGGTGCATAAACACCAAAGTAAAGAGCAGGAGCGATAAACAAGAAGGTATATTCGATAGGCTCGGAAATACCTACCATCATTATTGTTACTACGGCAGGAAGAACGATAGAGAGAACTTTCTTTCTATTTTCCTTTCTGGCAGTAGCATAAATTGCACAAGCAGCACCCGGAAGACCGGCGATCTGGAATAAAACTCGTCCTGTGGTAAAGTTTCTCGTAATATATCCTGCTGCTTCAGCAGAACCTGACTGTCCAACCATAATATTTCTTACACCTTCGAAAAGCGTTCCATCAATCATCATTGTACCGCCTACACGGGTGTATTCAAGCGGGAAAGCAATGAGATGGTGAATTCCAAATGGAAGTAACAGTTTATCCAATGTACCGAATACAAAGGTTCCTACTAATCCCGAAGAAGTAATGAAGCTGGTCAAAAAGTGTAATCCATCCGCAATCACCGGCCATACATAATATGTGACAATCGCCATCGGCACAGATATTAATGACAGCATCAGAATGACGAATTTCGTGCCGGAGAAGAAAGAGAACATCATCGGAAGCTCTTTCTCATTCCATTTGTTATTCGCCCATGCTGCAACCAATCCACAAATCAAACCGCTGAAGATACCCATATCAAATGTGAATATCCCTGCAACATTGGACCAAAGAGAGTTGAAGTTCAAAGCATCCATCTGAGAATATCCTATTGCGAGAAGGCTGTCTACTGCTGTTGATGTCTCATCCCATCCCATAGACCCTGCATAAACTGATATTCCCTTATTAAATGCAAACAGTAAAAACAAACCGCCTAACGCACCCCATCCTTTTTCCTTTTTAGAAAGGGTAAATGCAACGCCCACCGCAAACCAAAGCGGAAGGTATCCCATAATCATAAAACCAACACCTGAAAACATGTCGAAAACAGTATGTATTATATTGCCTTTTGGAATAATGTAGTTAGTAAAAGCACTTCCTATACCAACGTAAAAACCAACAATAACCAAAAGGATAACCGGTACCATCATTGCTCCTGAAAACGTTTGGAGCTTACCTCTTAAATTAAGTTTATTTTTCATTCACTTGCTCCTTCCTATTGTTATCCCATGCGTATGCGATGCATTCCCGCTGTGGCATAACATATCTCCCACATAAACCTGTCTGCTAACAACATACATAATATAAACTATAAAATCATGACATCTTTATCGGCAAAACCCGTCACATGCAACCCTCGAGGTTTATAATAAATTGCTTTTGTAACAGCTTTCTGACGTATTTAAGCGGCATAATTTTATACATTACCAATTATAATCTGAATTGGAAAGTTATTAGCACTTCATCAAAACCGGTTCATCACTCTAGTAAATTATATGAGAAAACAATATGCTTTGCAATGCTGCAAGTGTTTATCAAATGTACCATTATATTGTGGCAAATTACTATACACCACAATGAATGACAATAGTTATTATACAAAATAAATATAGCAATAACGTTTCCAAGAACTGACCACGGTATAAATTATACAAAAAAGAACCATCTAAAAGCCGGGCTGTTTACCCACCTTTAGACGGTTCTTCCAGATCTTTGGTCCGTCGGAAAGCTTTTATAAGAGCCCCTTCCAACGTATACTAAACTACCCCGCGGATGTCAGATAACTGCTTACCGCATATACAGTCTGTCCATTATAATCGAGCCTGGACCATCCAGTATTGTAGTTGATTCCTGTTCTGGTCACTACATCCCCATTCCGTATGGTCGCTACTACGGTTCCTTCATTAGCTGTGCTCGGCTCTGTCCGAAGGTTACATTCAATCTTCGGAGTTACCTGCTCATTCACATCGGTATAAACTGACGTGTCCTGAGCAGATTGCACATATCCCATATCTGCTGTCAAATAACTACTAATAGCATATAATGTCTGTCCGTTATATTCTACCTGAGACCATCCGTTACTTCCTACTCCGGTACGTGTTACGGTCTCACCATTATGGAGTACCGCTACGATAGTATCATCGCTCGATGAGCTGGCCACACTCCTTAAATTGGTTACCTTCTTCGCTGTAACACTCTCGCTCACAGGCTGATAAATAGACGCAGGCTGCACCGCCGCCGGAGCTTCGTATTCCAACTCAGTCGTCAGATAACTGCTCACCGCATATACCCGCTGCCCGTTATATTCCAGCCTGGACCATCCGCCGGATGATATTCCCGTCCTCGTGGCTGTCTCTTTATTTTTAAGCCTGCCTACAATCGTATCATCACTATCTGTACTCGGAACGGAACGCAGATTCGTCTCTATTTTGGCCGTTACCTGTTCATTCACCTCTGTCATCGTAAGAAGTGCCTCAGGGTCTGCCTCCACCACTTCATAGGGCGTATCATCCACTGCTTCCGCCGTCTGGCTATAGCTGAAATATGCCACATTCATATCCACACCCTTAGGAATACCGGGCACAGTTCCCTGGCTCGTATACTGCCACATCTCATGCCTTCCGCTATAGCTGGATGAGGGAGTTTGCGGATAAGGAGACTCGGGATATTGGGATACCCATATCTTATATTTACCGCTAAGCCTGTCCGTATCCCATAACAGATTACCTTCCATCTCATTTTTCGCAGCGTAGAACATCGCCGTATAACCCTCGTTTTGCACATAATCGAGGAAAGCAATGGCACAGTTACTTCTTTCTTCTTTCGTCAGTTCATACTGTCTGCTTTCTGAAGATTGGAATCCTTCGCAGTTATAAATTACCGGATAGGTAATCGGGTACCTGGCAATAAAACTTGTTACCCATGCGGCCTCTTCTTTGGCCTCTTCCTCAGTAATTGCCGTAGAGAAAAAGTAAGCTCCTAACTTAATACCCGCTTCCTTTGCCTGCTGCATATTATATTTCGCCAACGGATCTTCCATAATGATTCCCGTCTTCTGCGTGCGATAACCTACACGGACAATGGCGAACTCCACACCCGAATCGGCTACCTGCTTCCAATCAATGGTCCCTTGCCACTTAGCAACATCGATACCATAAGAAATATCCCCCGTCTCATTAGCACCCTTGATAAGAGAGCTGATATCCGATGCGGCACCGGCGCCATCTTCATTCATATTCTCAGCTTCCTGAGGATCTTCTTCATCATCCATCGCTCCTATATCGGCCGCCACATACACCTCCGGCTCCGACTGGCCCTCTTCCGGAAGCTCCTCTTCATCCTCCGTCCAATCCTGTACGTCTATTTCTTCAATGACCCGTACCGCTTCCACTTCCTTTTCCTCTTTCACTTTATCAGTGAACTGCGCCTTTATCAGAAGAACCACAAGCACCAGAATCAAAATGATTCCAATCCCCCCACCTGCGACGATCGCCACATGCTTCTTGTTATATTTCACTTCTTCATTTCCTCCTAACTTTCCTTTTGACCTGTTAGTACATAGATAAATGCGAAGTAACGTTCAGTACCTTCACAGTTACCTTTATTCATAAAGAAATGAACACTCTTAATAAGAGTGTTCTAAATCATAAAATTCCCTTAAATTATAATACCTGCTGAAGCTTATTTTCCAGTTCTGACTGGCTCACTGCTCCTACCGATACGCTCACTGCTTCACCGCCCTTGAATATAATAAAGGTCGGTATCGACATTACCCGGTATCTTTGAGCTACTTCTATTTCATCATCGATATTGCATTTGCCTACTTTTACTCTTCCCTCGTACTGCTGTGCCAACTTTTCCACAATTGGAGCCATCATCTTACACGGTCCGCACCAATCCGCATAGAAATCCACTAAAACGGGGATATCTGCTTTCAACACTTCTTCATCAAAGTTCGCTGTTGTAAATTTGTATTCCATCGTATATGCCTCTCTTTCTATCTCACAATAATATATTTATAAATAGGATTACCTAAAGAAGAAAACTTCTCTTCATATTCGGTCATAATATTTCCCTGCATCATCTCTTCCTCATGATGCAAATCATAAGTGACCTTCTCGGCCTTCCATCCTGCCTCATCCAATTCTTCTAATGCAAACAAGAATAAATCCCTGTTATCCGTCTTGAATTCAAGCTGCCCATCTCTTCTCAACATCTTATCATAGCGTGCAAGAAATTCCCTCGATGGCAAGCGGCGTCTGGCATGTCTGTCCTTCGGCCACGGGTCGGAGAAATTCAGATAAATTCTATCGATCTCTTCCTCTCCGAAAACCTCCGTAATCGTCTCCGCATCCATTCGGATAAAACGAACGTTAGGCAACGCCTCCGGCTCTTGCTCCATTTTCTGAAGTGCGCGCAAAAGGACGCTGGAATATTTTTCTATCCCGATATAATTAATATCAGGATGTGCCTTTGCCATATCCATAATAAAGCGGCCTTTTCCCATTCCTATTTCAATGTGTATCGGCCGGTCATTGCCGAATACCCCGATCCAGCTTCCCTTCCTGCTCTCAGGCTTATGAACCACAAATTCACTTTCACCGATTATTTCTCTCGAACCCGTTATATTCCGTAAACGCATAAAGCCGCTCCTTTTCGTAACTGTTCATCAAACTCACAGTTACATGTAAAAATCCATTAAAATCACCTTCGGCGAGAGGATTTTTACTTATCTTTCCACATATTCTTACGGTCAGCGCAGTAAATGCGCAGACCTGATAAATAGTTACTTCTTTTCTATTATCTGTTTTATTTTACACCATCATGGAATAAATGAAAAGCCCTATTGAAACCAGAATAGCAATGCCCTATCGGCTTGCGCGATAATTTATTTATTAAAAATTATTTTTTTTATTTATTTCCTTTGGTTTTCATATAAAATAGTGTATTATTAAAATTGACTTTTAATTTTTCAATAGGAGTGTTATCTCAGATGTCTTTTACTTTTCATAAATCTTATCGCCTTAAATTAAAGAAACAAGTTTGTCTTTTCGCTTTATCCGCCTCGCTTTTTTCCTCCTCCCTCGCTGCTAATACCTTATCTGTACATGCCGCGAGCTTGGACGAGCTTACTCAGGATATGGAAACGCGAAAGACCCTTCCCATACAGTCGAACGAAATAGAGAACTGGCCGGCCGGCCCTTCGATCGGCGCTGAATCTGCCATTATTATGGAAGCTAATACCGGCGCTATTTTATATAGCAAAAATATCCACGAGAAATTATATCCGGCCAGCACTACTAAGATACTCACCTGCCTCATTGCCGCAGAAAACTCTTCCTTGGATGAAATGGTTACCTTTTCCCATAATGCTGTTTTTTCCATTGAAAAAGGAAGTTCTAATATGGGTATGGATGTGGGGGAAGCAATCACCATGGAGGAAGCTCTATACGGAATCCTGGTCGGTTCTGCTAACGAAGTAGCCAATGCCGTAGCTGAACACATCGGTGGAAGTACCGAAGGATTTGCCCAAATCATGAACGACAAAGCGAAGGAGCTCGGCTGTACGGATTCCAATTTCGTCAATGCCAATGGTCTGCACGATGATGACCATTATACATCAGCCCACGACCTCGCTGTTATTGCACAAGCATTCTATAAGAATGAACTGCTTGCCAAAATCTCCGGTACACCGTCTTACCATTTTGAGCCTACCGCAACGCAGCCGGACGATTTCATCCTTCGTACTCATCATAAGCTGGTAAACAATGAATACCCTTGCGAGGGAATTATCGGCGGTAAAACAGGCTATACGAACAGTGCAAGACAGACACTCGTAAGCTGCGCTGAACGCAATGGGATGAAACTGATATGCATTATTATGAAGGAAGAATCTCCGAATCAGTTCTCTGATACGATAGACTTATTCCAATATGGCTTCAGCAATTTCGAAATTGTCAACGTATCGGAAAACGAAATTAATTACAACATCAATAATGCCGACTTCTTCCAAACTAATAACGATATCTTTGGCAGTTCGAAGCCCGTCCTCTCCTTAAATCAGGAGAGTTACCTCGTACTTCCGAAGACAGCAGTATTCGAAGACACTCTCTCCTCCATCTCCTACGAGATCGACGACGATAGCCAAATAGCCAAAATCGACTATACTTACAATGGCGTATACGTTGGCAGTGCCTCTGTGGATATTGCTCTAGGCACTGCATCAGCTTATGACTTCGATACTTCCATCGAGGAGACTGGCGAAGACGAATTAGATGCGGCGGATAAGGATTCACAGGAGAATATTATTTTCGTCAATGTCAAAAGAGTGCTTTCCTTCGTTCTCATTGCCGCAGGAATCCTCATTTTCCTCCTTATTATAAAGTCTCTTATACAAAATTATAGTTTCGCCAGGAGACGAAGAAGCCGCTTACGCAGAAGAAACAAACGGCGGGACCGGATGCGTTCCAGATATCGGGATTTTGATTTTTAATAGTTTCGAAAAATAAAGGCTAAAAGCGGAAGAGATAACGCAGACTTTCCGCTTTTAGTCTTTTCTATTTAAGATATTTTTTCGTTCCATTCGTCCTTATAAGTTTATTCATAATAATTTCCGTTGCAGCAATGATGAGGATTCCAATCAGAATTGAAATAATAAAAGGTGTTAGTAATTCCATAAGGGAATTATATTCTGTGGACACAGTTCCTTCTACAGACGTATATCCCTTCCAAAGCATATATATCGGAATTAAACATCCCCATATAAAATTGTTTACAAAATGAATGATCATCGGAACTACGATTTTCCCGGAACGATAATAGTAATATCCACACAACATACCACAGACAAAAGTATGAATCCACATAAATGCAGAGAAGTGAGCCACGGCAAACAATAACGATGATATAAAAATCATTTTTCCTGCTCCGAAACGAGTTCTCAGTAAGTTCATCATAATTCCCCTATAAAAAAATTCTTCCGCCACCGGGGCTAATAACGCAAATATCATAAATGACGCTGTAATGCTTCCCGGTCCCTGAGCTCCCAGGTTTCCTGTTAATATCTGCATTACTCCGCTGATCGGGCTGAAAAAAGCAAGTCCGATTCCGGTAAGAACAGCCCCTATTACAAAAATTATATTTACCCTTTCTTTATCATTCCATACAATTTTACTTTTTCTTTTTAAAGTGAGGGCTATAAGAAGCATAATTACTTGCGAACTCAATATGGAAACATTTGGATTCTGTATTTGAAATGATACTAATAATACCCCTATCGTCTGTAATCCTATCCACCAGGCAAGTAATATCCCTATACATTTTAAAATAATCTCCATAATCCCCCTCCCTCATTGCATATTTTTCCCAGAATCAAATGCTATAGATACTTACATTTTCCGGTATAAATATAATAATTGCAAGTTTTTGACGTGAATAGAACGAATATCCCAATATTTAGAAATATAAAAATATTAAATACCTTGACATTTACATTTCTCTCTGTTACACTAACAGTGTATTTTAAATAAAGTTTTGATTTCACATATTTTTTGTAAGTCATTATTATATTGATGATTTACAAAAGATATGTGATTTTTTTAATTTTATAAGATATATTAAAATTAAGGAGGTATCTTTCATGAATAAAGGTACAGTAAAATGGTTTAACTCACAAAAAGGTTTTGGTTTCATCTCTAACGAGCAGGGCGAAGATGTATTCGTACATTATTCTGGACTTGCGATGGATGGATATAAAACATTAGATGAAGGCCAGCGTGTAACTTTCGATGTTACAAAAGGCGCTCGTGGATTACAGGCTGTTAACGTTTGTCCCGCATAAGCATCGTCTCAAAAGACCACTTTATAAGTGGTCTTTTTTATTTCCTTTATAATCAACTTGCTTTTCAACTTGACACTGTAAAGATTGCTTGCTATAATCTTTACAGTGTCAAGTTTTATACGAGAGGTACATAAAAGATGAATAATAAACCTTACCATCATGGCGACTTGCGGAATAACCTTATTGAAGCCGGCATTGATTTGATTAACCGTGAGGGTATCACTGGTTTTTCCTTACGCAAAGTGGCTGCCAAATGCAATGTCAGCCATGCAGCGCCTTATAGCCATTTTAAGGATATCGATGACTTAATTTGTGCGATGGGCGAGCATGTGACCAAACAATTCATGAAGAAGTTAAAAGCGTCAATGATTGGGCAGAAGCGCAACCCTAAATCCATCTCCATTCTTGGCGAAGCATACATCTCTTTTTTCATTGAGAACCCGCAATATTTTCAATTCTTATTCTACAGTTCAGGGATAACCATTGATCTTGACAACGATAATACTGACGACTATCCACCCTTTGTTTTATTTCGGGAGGCTGCCTATCAAATGTTCCGGAGCATCCGGTTACCGGAAGATGAGTATTTGAAGACACTAATAACGTTATGGTCAATGGTGCATGGAATTTCCTCGTTACTCACGAATAAAAATATACGTTATTCCGGGAACTGGAACGATATCTTTAAAAACAATATTCTTTTTAGGAGAGGACATAATGAAGATTATTCTACATGATTTGAATCAGCAAGAATTCACGGCATGGAATCTGAACAAAGATGACGATACCATTATTATCTCTGATAACGGCACAATACGTAATTGTATTGGCTGCTTTGGATGCTGGATTAAGACCCCGGGAGTGTGCGTCTTGAAAGATAATTACAACAATATGGGAGAACTACTTTCCAAATGCGATGAATTGCTTATCATCAGCCAATGCGTATATGGTAGCTACAGTCCCTTCATACGCAACATTTGGGATAGAAGCATCCCCTATCTTCTTCCCTATTTTATAACCAGAAACGGTGAAACTCATCATTTGAACCGCTATAAGAATAATTTTTCACTGTCTGTGCATTTTTACGGAGATGATATCACCCAAGAGGAGCGGGAAACAGCAACAGCCTTGGTAGAGGCGAATGGTGTAAATTTTTACAGCACGGGAAATAAGGCATATTTCTATAACAGCCTGCACGCTATTCAGGAGGTCTTTAAATGAAAATTGCAATGATTAACGGAAGTCCAAAACTCGGGAAAAGCAACTCCGGTCTGATGCTCCAGTCACTTCAACCACTGATGGATCCCGGGCACCAAGTATCCCATTATAACATCAGCATGGCTCCTCTGACCAAAGAGCAATATCTGGAGCTTTGCCGCATGGATACACTGGTTTTCGCCTTTCCGCTCTACATCGATGCCGTCCCTTCCCATCTGTTTCGCATGCTTATTAAACTTGCAGAATACCATAAGACCGAAGGCAATAAGGATATTTCTATCTACGCAATCATAAACAACGGTTTTTATGAAGGCCGCCAAAATCATATCGCGGTGGATATCATTAAAAACTGGTGTCATCGTGAAGGATTTACTTTTAGACAGGCCATTGGCCAAGGGGCAGGTGAAATGATGGGATTCATAGATAAAGTTCCTATAGGGCATGGTCCTCTTAAAAACCTAGGAACAGCATTACAGAATCTTGCAGATAATCTCCATTCCAACCGCAGCGGTCAGACCCTGGTGTTCAGCCCTAACTTTCCGCGTTTTGGCTGGAGGTTTATGGGGACACATTTTTTCTGGAACACGACCGCTAAGCAAAATGGACTCAAACCAAACGATCTTTTAAAAAGGCTTTAGGACAGTATGGAATCTCTTGCATTACGGCTTATAGAAGAACAAAAGTGTGTTCCACACTTTCATACTTTAATGTAACAAGCTCTTTCCTAATAGAATAAAAAATATGGCAGACGAAGTAAAATCCAGTCTACCATTTCCCTATTTTTATATACAATCTGAAATTTCTCATCTGCTTTGTTTTAAGCATAATATACTGCTGGTGACCGGACTTGAACCCGTATTTACCACATTTAATAATTCCTTGATTTTACGATGTTTCCATGCAATACCGCATAAATACGGCGTTTAAAAGGTTTTTATTGCGAACTAATATGCTTTCAAAAAGTCGGATTGTAGGTCGTTGTGGACATTGATGCAACACGATATGCAACACGAAAATTTGCATTTATAAGTTAATTATTATTGTACTTAAAAAGTGTTGCATGGGTGCAACACGTCTCAAATGCCCCTTATTATGTCCTGAACGTCAAAATATGAGATATCTAGCCTATAAATTGCGATTTATTAAAATAATATTTTAAAAACCCATTGACATTACCTCGCTATCGTGGTATTATATGTACATAGCAAACAACAACTTAGTTACATGGAGGTGTATGATATGTGGACGGAGTGCAAAAAAGAGATGCAATTCCTTCTTGACAACGGATGGAGCAAGGAGAAGATAGAAGATACATGGGATGTTTGTATGAGTCAGTGGAGTGCCACTAATCGCCGCTCTCTTGCTGGAATCAAGGAAGCTGTAAGAAAAATCGAAAATGACTTAAAAATGAACCCTAAAAGCGAGACTTTCGAACCGTTTTTTGTAAAAAATGGAGAAGCATGGGCGGTAAAAGCAAGAGGTATTGATTTTCTTCCAGACCATACCGTGAAAGTCAGAAGAAAAGATGGCACTTATGCGGAAGTGGAAGTTTTAGACACTATCGACTATGAAAGCAAGGAAGTAAGGCTGTATACTATCATCTAAGAAAGGATGATTTATCATGAAAAATTTAGCAATTAACGCAATCGAAGAAGTTTGGGAAGTTGCAGAGGAAACCATAATCGGCACTTACAAAACAACCTACGGGAAAGGTATAAATGAAGCTTTCGCGGACATTGCCGAGAACGAGGGCTATTTGTATATCGATGCCTGTGAAGCGTACAGACACTATATGCGGAATATCCAGGAAGAAACAGACCTCGGAAGTTATATCGGTTTTACGGCCGAGGATGTTCGCAAAGACTTTGCGGAGTGGTACGAGAAAAGCGAGATGTTTTCAGAAATCACGCTTGCGGACTTGAAAGAATTTATGGAGTAAGAAGCAAAACAAAATCGGGCGGTCAGACCGCTCTTTTGTCGTTTATTAGAAGGGAGAAATCATGCTAATACCAATAAAGACATACGCGGAGCGCAACGGCATAGACGCAAGCACTGTGAGACATAAATGTTTAAAGGGCGGGTACAAAACCGCCATAAAGCTGGGTAGAGACTGGCTTATAGACGAGGACGAGCCACACACTGACCTTAGGCGGAGGAGTGATAACGCTGGCGGGAAAAGCCAGTCCATCCCGACCGACAGATGAGGAATCAAAGCTATGAGACAGAGAAAAATTGTTATAGGCCAAACATATGACAGATTAAAAGTGATTGAATCTTTAGGCATAAAGCCAGTGGGCAGTAAAAACCTTACCGTATACCTGTGTGAATGCGAATGCGGAAATAGGGTCGAGGTACCGGGCACGTATATCGGAAAAATGCGCAAGAGTTGTGGTTGCCTTGCGGCTGAAACTAAAAGAGAGATTATGGTTGCCGCCATGAGGAAAAAGAGGGATGAAACTATAAAAGAAGGCTCTGACGTGGCGCGTATATCAAATAGCAAGCTAAGTCGAGCTAATAAAAGTGGATGTACGGGTGTATGTTATGATGAGACAAACGGATTATGGAAATCCTATATAAGCTTCAAGGGAACGAGATATCATCTCGGAGGATATCACGACAAGGTAGACGCGATTACAGCAAGGAAGATAGCTGAAGGGAAGTTTTACGGCCCATTTTTGGAGTGGTATGCCAAAGAGTATCCGGAGCAGTGGGAAAGATTGCAAAAAAGAAATACGAGTGCGCAATAACTTTACATGAAAAAAGGCCCTGAATCATGAAATCAATCACGGTTCAGAGCCTGTTCACCAAGACTATTTAATTTCTCCCACGGTACCAATTATGTAAAATCACGATATCATTGCAAATAGTTGAATTAAGTAGCTTCCTTGGATATCGTCCTCGTCTTTATCTAATTCTCTTTTTCCAAAAACCTTAAAATTACATCCATTATAAAATTCAAGAAGTTCTTTCTTATCCTCACATTCTAAATATATGAACCTGCCACCAACTTCTTTTTGCACATTTCTTATTTTATTAATAGCCATCTGCAGCAGATCTGGTCCAGAGATTAATGTATCATTGCCGCTCGTGTAATTTTTCCCCAACTGGGCTATTAAAGGGGCTGGAAATCTGCATTCAGCTCTGGTATGTTCGCAGCCTTGAGAAGTGAGTTTTCTTATCTCGTTAGCGCTTAGAACCGATTTACTTATTGTAATCGTTTTCATGGAAACAGTATAATATCCAACAAGTTCTGTGTGCTCCCCGTCCTCTGTCTGCCAAAATACTAAATGAGTTTTAGATGTTGTTCTTTTTGAGAATTCAATTGCTTTATGCTTAATAAAATTTTCAACATCTTTATTCAGAGGACATGTAAAAGAGGAGAGGATAGACTTTGTCTCACCCTCTCCTAGCTGTTCTATTACATCACTCAAATTCATCTCTACAAAATGTGTCTTAACAAACTTTTGTTCCATATCCTATTTTTTACCAAAGAATTCTTTGATTTTATCCCCCGTTATTTCTGTACATTCTCTTGTAATCTTTATAGGCTTGTATTTAACTCGCTCAATTTGACTCAACGACTCTACAAATGTATGAGCAAGTCGCTTATCTTTAATATTAACATCTTTTAAAATACTTTTTGTTGCCATACATACCACCTCCTAGATAATAGTTGGCATATTATATTGTTTCTCTTTAATTTAAAAAATATACGCAAATAAATCGCACCTTTTTCTAATTCTTATCTTTATATGCGAAATTATTTGTCCGGGATTATAAAAGTAAGAAAAAATTATAAGCGCAACAGGCGCAGTATCTATGCCATTATTATATCTCAGTAGTTAAGAAATCACAACCACAACATCTAGTGTGCTTTTGTTTTATTTAAACAAAATATTACATTTATCTACATATTGTGTTTACATAACTATTTACAGTGATACTTATTAATCATAAACTACTATATGAAATTTCTCCCGGATGAGTACTAATAATTTCTAGAAAAGCAAAAAAGCCCCAAACCATGAAAAAATCACAGTCCGGGGCCTTCTCCTACTCTTCTACCTTATACAATTTCAGCATAGATATAATTCCCATACTCTCTAACCGTTTGATAAACCGCTCGGCATTGTTCCGGCTCCTGTAGGCTCCAAGTTGCACAATCCATAGCTTCCCTTCCGGCGCAAGTTCATCTTCTACTACATCAAAGCGTGTCAGGTCATATTTTTCGATGTAGTCATTGATGAGAGACTCCGCGTAGGTCAGTGAGGTAGCATATCCACAGTCCTGCAAATACTGACAGGCAAAGACATAGTTATCACATCCGATTATAGGCTTATAACGCAACGTTTTGCCACTATCCGTACTTCTTTCAGCTATGTAGGTATTGTGGTCGAGTATGGATGATTTCCAACTGTCGTATGCCCGCCATTCGATACCGGTGACTGTGTAGTAGCTTCCATCGGTACGTTGTTCTGTAGCAATCTTGATATAAGTCTTGCCTGTCCAACCGTTCTTTTTGATTCCGAACAAGGCATTGGCATTCTGTGCCAGCTCCGAAGTTCCTCTTGCGGATTCCTTGATAGCCTGAGCCACTACCACCGAAGGAAGCATAATCTTACGGTCAATCCAATCCTGTCTTGCAATCTCGCCCACGTACTCTACAAACTCATCGGAGGTCATATTGTGATTTTCTTCCGGTACCGACTCCGGCATGACTGCATAATCATAGATTCCATTAAAGATAGCTTGCGCAATGGTATCTGCTCCACCGATGCTATTGTATAGGTCTACATCCTGCTCATTATCGCAGAAGCAGACTTCTATCAGCATGGACTTAGCCTTTGTTTTGCGAATTACGTACAGACCGCTACCAGCCTTTACCCCACGGTTTTTAAAGCCGTAGGTGGCGATATTACTGCATACATCAAGCGCATCCTGGTACTGCCTACCCTCATAGGTATAGACTTCTACGCCCTGTCCGGTATGTGCTGCGGAAGCGTTAAAGTGGATGCTGATAAACCAGTCCAAATCCTCACGATTTGCCAACGCAACGGCTGCAGCCAGGTACTCCGCTTGCGTATTGGCGGTATCTATCGTGCAATCTACTACTTTAACGCCTGCCGCGCGTAGTTTGTCCATGAGAGCATACCCGACAAGCCTCGTATGGTTCGATTCTTTGATAAGACCTACGGCTCCATATCCGGCGCCACTTATGGTATGCCCACAGTTTACTCCTATTGTCATAACTACACGCTCCTTATTCTTTCAGTTCAGGCAGCCCTGCTGTAGATGTCAGCAGAGATAAGATTCCAGCCAGCGCCGATGCGGACACTACCACTACCCAATTTACCTCTGACATGATCGCCGCCGTGCCAATCATTGCAACCGCTGTCTGTGCTACTGTTTTGATTGCCCTTACTCCTGCCGCTTTTAACCATTTTGTAAATTCTTCTTTGTTCATACTTTTCTCTCCTTTTATAATATTGTCAATAGTGCTGTAACAAAGGCCCCTACGACTCCGCCAACAAGAGCGGTAATGATTGCAGCCTTTACTTGCCGGTTAGTTTCCACGGGTACCTTTTCCAATGCTTCCAGCCTTGCGCCCTGCTTCTTCTGCTCTTCCAGCATGTTTTCCATATTTACCGCCATCTTATTAACAGACAATGCCAACGCTTGAATAGCTTTACTTTCTGCCTCAAGCTCCTGCACCCGATGTTTTAATGACTTTATTTCATGCTCATGGGCTTCAAATTTTACCGCTACTTCTGTTTCCATGCTTCTCTACTCCGTTCTATGTATAGTTTATAAAGGTAAAATTGTAAAATTAACTGTAATAAAATTTCCTGTCCCAGCATCGCCCGTGTCTCTTAGCAAAAAACCTCCCGAAGTCTTAAGTGGAGTCGAATACTTAGTTTTATCGTAATCACCAACTCCTTGTATTACCGCGCTATCAACGGTTATGGAATACTTATCAGCATTTATTAGTGGGATAAAATAATCGGTATAGCTTGAATTGGGAATCTTGCTGCTCGGTTTGCTGTAACCATAATAGTAGCTGCCATATTCGCGGCGATTTAAAGCGATTAGCGTATTATTGGCGCTGTTTGAGTGCAGGGAAATGTTATGCTGGTCAACCGGTATATATGGCAAATTTCCGTTTGTAGCTTGTTTAAAATAAAAGTTACCATTTTCGCTGTAGTTATTAAAAAATTGTAATGCCATCGGCGAGTCAACAACGCCGTTACCCACCACCAAAGGCGCATCATCAATGTTGATATGTCCTACGATATGATTGTTAATAAATCTCATGTTTTGATTAGTTGCTGCGGTGGGATAGTTGTGTGCATAGATAGCTTTTGTCCCCGTTCCAAGTCCTATGAATGTGCAGTCCCGAAACTCTACCGTATTAGAATTTCCCATGCCTACACCTACGGAAGCATTGGTATCTGAAATAAACCTGCATCGGCTAAAAACCGTCTCTCCGCTTGCGCTTGTAAATCCTTGTCTCTCAAAGTGCATTGCATAGGAATTTGTCCCGCCAGTGCTCTGGAATGTTATACCGTAAAAATATCCCTGTCCGCAGGTGTATAGTGGTGCGTTTGGATACGCGCTTGCATACCGGATAATAGTCTGCCCTTGAATTCCCACCAAATCTATGCCCGGATTGTCATTTAACGTTATTTCTTCGCCATAAGTACCCTCATATATTAGTATCGCTACTCTGTTGGTTTTACTTGCGTATGTTTTTGCATAGTTGATAGCCGCGTTTATAGTAGTATACTGCGCCCCCACTTTTCCAACCGTAAGAAGATTAGAATTTGATTTTAGATTTGTCTTGTCAAGCTTTTGATTTAGGGTATCAATATCATTAGTATTTGTCGTTACTCTGGTATCAAGTTCCTTACCCTGCACCGCATCCAAAGCAGTTCCCGGAACGGTAGCGAGAAGGTTATTTGTAAGCTTACTGGTAGTTAAATATTCTGTCCAATCGCTTATCGCATTGTGTTCCGGTCGTATGTATCTCACATACACTCTTTGAGGACTTGTTCCTCCGGTAAACGCGTTGAAATGGGCGTAACTTCGGAAACCAGTAACTTTTTCAATAGTAATACTTCCAGAAGTGTCTGGAATATCTGTGACTGTAGGAGTAGTTTCAGATATTGACATCGTTATCTGTGAATTATTTCCCATAGCCGTAGCAATCTCCAAGCACGTCTTAGGAGCAGTCAATCCTAAATCAGCTAAAGATGTATAATTCTTAAATTTAGTATAAAACGTCCCGTTGCTCACACCGATTGTGATATTGTCGGGTTTGCCGATTCCTATTTGCGTGGGGGTCATGACTTGCACGTCTGATACATTTTCCGCGTGCTCCGCCGCTTCCTCTGCTCTTATAGCATACGTCTCTGCCAAATCCGCGCTATTCTCTGCATTTCCTGCACTAGTCTGAGCTATCCCGGCCTGTACGGTAATGTCTGCCAAATAATTAGGCTGCAGCTTATCCGAGGTAATGGACCCGTTCTTTACCTCTGCTTGTACCTTCCCTTCGCTGGAAATGGTGAATGAAATGGTATCGGAAGAGTTAAACTCATATTGCGTGATGAGGGATTTCATATCTACATACTGTTTTGTCCCATCATCTAATGTAATAACTAGACGCTCATTCTCTGCATCATAAACAAAATTCACAGCCATTTTTTCCAGCTTTGTATCAATGCTTGCCGTAGTGCCATTTAAATAGGTAACAGTAAATACACCATTAGTGCTGTTGTATGTAACATTCTTAACCATGCCATTTGCCGTGGTTTTATCCAACTTAGAGGTATCAAGGCTTATGACGCGGTTATCTATCTCATTTGTCGCATAATCTATTTTATTTAGATTTGCTTCGTTAACCGGTGTTTTTTCACTCGGATAATTCTCCCAATTGATCCGGCTGTAAATCTTGTTCATTTAAGGTTTCTCCTTCCTGGATATTCTCTAACTGCTCTGTAATAATCTGTGCGACTGCAGCCGTCGTCTCCGATAGAAGCTCATATAGTACAAGGCGTTTCACTTCCATAGGCAAATCACTCAGATTCATATTATCTACTATTTTCTTCCTGAGTTCCTTTATTTTTATATCCATACTTATCCCCTATCCTATTAAATTGTAAGCCTTTAGCGCATCTATGATTTCGTTGATTTTATTCATGTTATTAGTTTCGGATGCACTGTACAGCTTTGATACAGATTTCCTAGTAGCACCTCTATTTCCAAAAAATCCAACATAGCTAGCAGAACCGCCGCACTTCACTTCCCCGTCAATATTGATAGTGCCTTTCATTGTGTGGGTTTTTCCGATATTAAACTCTGTATCTTGAGAAAAATATACCTTATCGCCAAATGTAACAGAAGTACCGGTATTGGCTCTAATATTATTAACGTAAAGATAATCTTTTACATACATGGAACCACCGGACGTAATAGAATTTCCGCTAATTGTTGATGAACCATAAGTGTTTCGAACAGTAATTCCAGTACCAATTACACTCGTATAATCAGAGCCATAAACTAACATAATTCCACTATCCGAACCCGATGCATACATGTTAATTCTACCGCCGGTAATGATGGCGTTATTGGAAGTAATCGTGCCGGAAAAGTTGCCGTTAGTAGCGGTTATCGTTCCATCCGCTGATATTTTACAATTGGTAGAATCTAATACAAATCGGTTGGAGGATATTTTTACCTGTCCACTCTCTATACTTAATTGTGACGACACCTCTCCTTTAGATACTTTCAGTGATATACTATTGGCTGTCTGAGTAATACGGCTGGATAGCAATGATTCAGCACTTGTCGCGCGGGTGACTTCCGTTTCAATTTTATCGGCTGTTTGAGTGATGGAGCTGGTAAGTCCTGCTTCAACATCTCTAATCTCCGATTTTGTCTCTTCAACCGTACGGGTAAGTACATTGGTTTTCCCCTTGAGCTGCAAGATAGATTTATGTACAGAATTTACATTTTCCCCGTATATCTCCGCTCCGTCCGCCTCTAATGTGTCTTTCAAGGATTGAATTCCCTTTAATACCCGGCGCAAAACATATGCTTCTATAAATGTCCTTTGTTCATAAATACTTACATGTTCTCCAACGTTTATATACGGATTCCCTATTGCAGTACACGAAAAAGGATGATAGGGGCTCACTTCTCTAATGACAGAAAAAAGATTATTTGCAACACCGGCCAGAATCTGTGCACTTAATCCGTAGCATAAGAAGTTATCTTCTACGATGTACGCATTATTACCAGTTCCGGCTATTGCACCAATATCATTCTCTTCCTGCCTAATCTGCAGCTTATCTATCTTAGGTGTTTTAAAATCCTCATACCTACATTTAATATATTTATGCCTGCTGTATTTCTCAGACTGACTAAAGGACGGGTAAAGATTGTCCTTAGGATAAAGGTCATTTCTGGGATAAAGAGTTTCTGTTATAGCCGGGAGCAATATATACCGAAATCTCCCATCTCGTCCTATATGGCCGAAGCATCCATTTATTTCACAGATGGCAGTTATTACAGTTTTTCCGCTTAATTCACTTGGCTCTATCGTTTTATAGACCATCAAATCATCATTAGCTAGAGTTACATCTTCCTGCACAATGCCAAAATAAGAAAGAAAACTGCTGCGAAAGGCTTTGAGTTTTAAGGGGAATACTAGCCCGTTATACCACCTTGATACATCCGTATTAATAATCCGCCACATATCATCGTAGGCAATAATATCGCGATATGTTCTGTTTGCTTCCGGCTTATCAGAATCTACTATATAAGTACCAAAAGTAAAAAAGTTATTCCTATCACCATCCAAGTATTCGCTTACCGTAATCCGCTTACCCGTCATTGGTGTCACATGGTTTCGAACCCTAATTTTAAATACACTAGACTCACAAGAACCAAAAGTAAGCCTCTTCTCCGAACAAAGACACTCTTCCAATTCCATGCTTTCGCTTTCTACATCTGTATTATTTATCTCTTTATCATCATAGGAAATTACTAATTGCTTATCTATGGAGTTTTCATAATATAATTCTTTTAATCCCATGCGACCTCCTAATATTCAATCAATGTAACTTTAAAGGAATTATAGTTAATATCATTTTTCCTTTCGTCAACAGTATGTATTTGATATTTGATATCCGGCATATACATGACTGCAGAAGTATATACATTATCCTCATCGTTCCAATAAGTAACAGATACTTTTCGTTCCTTTTTTTCAGCCCCACTCAAAGTTGCCAGACCTATCACATTTTGGAACGCCATTTTTTCACTTAGATTCATCTCACGCACAGAAAATGTAATCTTTGTTTTATAATTCTCCGAAGTTTCCCTGTGCAATAACACATTTGCATCCCTGTAAGCATCTATTTCTACTCTTTGATTTGGTGTACTCTCCCACCCATCCGCTAATAGAAAGGAATTAGGAAGAGTAACATTGCCAAATTTAATTAACCATCCGCCAAACATTTCTCATTCCTTTCCTTAGTATGAAAACGCTTGTTTACCCGTAGACTTTGAATATATTTCTCCCCTATCAATAACCTCACGGAATATTTCGCGTCCATCTATTTCTGCCACAAATGTATAAGTTCCACTTCCATTTATCTTATCCGCCAAAGTGTCCATCCATCCGGTATTGTTTTCTAACGGAAGAACCGCTTCACGACCAGCCTCTCCAATCTTAGCAATTGTAGTTCCTGTGGTTATGCCTCCAGTTGCCAGCTCCGGAATATCATCGGAATACATCATATAGTTAGTGCTTCTTCCAAATGAACTTGCTCCCCAGCTTGTCACGCTACTCCATGCGGAAGATACTCCACTTGTGATGGATGATATTTTATCTTTTATTGACGACACCATGTCTGACACAAAGTTTTTCAATCTATCCAATATCCCTTTTACCGTGTCATATACGTTTGTCAATGTATCAGTCAAATCTGATTTCTTATCACCAATGCCTTTGATTAGTCCAGATATAAGAAACTTCCCTATCTCTGCCATGACTGTTGATGGTGAATGAATTCCGAATAAGCTTTTAATAGCTTCTATAAAAGGCCTGAAAATATGATCATCTATCCATTTGTCAATACCTAAAAATCCTTCAATAATCCCTTTCAGAAAACCATCAGGGAGGTAGCTTGCTAATTCTAAAAATGCTTCCTCTATTCCTTCTCTTAATCCCAGTACAACTTCACAAATAATCACCAGAAGTCTTCCAAAAAGACCTAACCAATCTATATTAATAAGAAAATCAACGATATCTCTTCCAACTTGTCCCCAATCAAGAGTTTCAACAGCCTCTAATACGAAATCCAGGAAGCCATTTGCCAATTCGGATAATGTAGCCCCAATCTGTTTCCAATCGGCGTATAATATACTCTCATTTACAAATGTAGCCAGCCCGCTTCCTACTTGCCCCCAATCCGTATTTTTAAGTGCCATAAGTGCAGAGTGGAAAATTCCATCTATCCAAGTACGTACACTTTCACCCGCCATCTCTGCATCAATAGAAGAAAATCCTTCGTTTAAGAAATTGGAAATTTCAAATCCTATCTGCCCCCATTGAATTTCTTTTCCAAGACCAAGGAGAAATTCAAAAATAGAGTTAATTCCCTCGCCCAGCATTTCCGCTGTGTGCATCCAATCAATGCCATTTAAAGCTGTATTGAATGCTTCACCAATGCTTTCTCCTAACTTTTCCCAATCAGTGCCAACGATAAGTTCGTAAAGGAAATTAACAATTCCATTCCACCAATTTTTTATCGTATCTCCCAACAGCTTCCAATCAAAATACTCAGCAAGCGCGTTAATACCTTCGGAAAGAGCTTTCCCCAATTCCTTCCAATCGAATTTCTCTGCAAAAGTATTTAAGAAGATAAGTGCAGTATTTAGCCCTTGTGCTAGTGTATAACCTAAAAGAGTCCAATCTAATTCATAAATAAATCCATTGAGCAAAGTGGCAATTCCGCTTGCAATTCTTTTGGCTTCCGGCTGAATCTTATCCCAAGGGATTTTTTTCATTGCTTCATTTATCTTAGCAGCAATCATTCTTCCTATTTCAGACCAATCGTCTCCACGCAAAATATCCTTTATTTTATCTGCCAATGCCTTAATTTTGGAATCAATAGGTAGTTCTTCAAACATGCCGGATGGGTCAATGCCTCCGGTTTCTGATTCTGGAATATCATTCTTATTTAGTATATTTAACTCGTCGAAGGAAGCCAATGAACGATAGGCTTCTTTTGCCGATTTCGATACTTTGTTTAAACTCTGTGCATAATCTATGGTCTGCTTCTTTGCCTTTATCCAAGTCGTTTTGCCCGTAAGAGCAGAGACGAATTGTGCCACTTTATTTACTGCCGCTGTCAGATAATTGATTAATTGTGTGATATAGGGAATGGCTATGGTTGCAATCGGAGCAAAGGCCGTGGCAAATGCATTTTTTAAAGTAGCAAGCGCACTCACCATATCTGACATAACCGCATTATATTCTCTCGAATATTGTGCAAGATTCTGCAGTCCCTCTTTCATCCCGGCAATCATGGCGCGAAAACCTTTCGAAATCCAATTGAATACAAGGAGGCTTAAAGCAATACTCCCGAGCCTTGATTTCATAGTAGAAAATAAAGAATTCTGCCTTGTTGTATCTCTATGAAGCCTTTGAAATACACCTTTTGCAACATTCCCAATCTTCTGAAACGTACCTGATACTTTAGATAACGCGGAACGTGTAAAGGATGCTGCCTTACCAAATGCACTCTTAGCAGATTCTGCTATCTTCTTAAAAGTTGAAACTGCATTTTGCCCGAATCTTTGTTCAGACGTACCCATTTTCCCAATAGCTTCATCATGTTTTTGTTGAAGCAACATCAAATCATTTTGCGCATGTTTTAATTGCTGAGATACAGTCTCATATTCCTTGCTATCGCTCCCTAATGAAAAAGCTTTTCCGGCCGTTTCAAGCCGTTCCATACTTTCTTTTATTTCATCTACTTTTATGCCGGCACTTGCTATCTCTTCATTAATTTCATTCCATAATGCGCCTGATTTAATTCCTATCGCTTCTAAATCGTTTTGTCTACTTATTAAATTCCCAAGTTCCTTGGTTGCGGCTTCTAATTGCGTTTGAAGTTCTTTATACTCCTTGGTTGGAGCCTTCCTCTGCTCTAGTTCTTTCATCTTATCGCTAAGAGACATTATTTTATCTTTTGTCTTAGTCAGGCGATTTTCTAGGCTTAAAAGCTGCGTACTTGCCTGTTTTGTTTCTATTTTTGTACCTACTCTTATGCTTGCTGCATAATCACCCAAACCACTCACCACCTATCAGAAAAGCCAACTGCACACGATGTACAATTGGCTCTCTAAAGGGTCACCCCGGCTCTGAATTGGCTTTATTTATTTTTGCAAATTTCATAAACTCATCATAACGGGCTTTCTCTTCCGTAGACATTTCATCCTGATCATCCCCGTTTTGGATAGCATATATTCTCTTCGCTTTCTTTTTTGCTTCTTTTTCCTTTTGTGAAAGCTTTGGATTTATCTTTTCGGAACGTATGCCTACCACCTGAGTGTAAGCGCATTCATTCAAGGCCGTAAGCAAGCCCATAAACTTCCACCAATGCATATCTGCTTCTGAAAGATTAATATGGTATTGATTCAAGAAAGCACTATAGATTCTCCATTGGTCCATATCAAAATCCACACAACGCACATTATCGCCTTTTTCAAAATTATCATGGTTCCATCCGTTCAAAAACCATGTAATTCCCTGCATTGCTTCTTCTACACTTTCAGGTATATCGTAATACAATAAATCAATACATCCTGTTATTCTTTCAAATTCTGTGTAATCCGAATCATACAGTAATTGGGAAATCTGTAATCCAATTCTAAAATCTGCTTCTATCTGATATCCTTTCCACTCATCAGGAAGGTCAGAAAGCATAACATTATTCATCAGCCACAGCTTCTTTCTTTTCTTTGTACTCAGCAATCAATTCTGATTTAGATTTTGTATGTGTCGGTTTTCGATTCTTTCTGTATTTCGCCTTTACGTTGTCAATACGTCTGTTAAATACATCGCCAACGATTGGACTAATTTCCTCAAAGAAATCATAAATGCAGTCTTCATCTGGAACAAAATCAGGAATTTCCTCATATATTTCACGGAAATACTTTTTTATGGTTCCATCACCAAACAAGCTATCTATTCTTTCACAGCATTCCATGCACATTTCAATGCGTAACTTTGACAACTCCAAAATTTGTTCCGTGTCAATCTCTGTTACTCCATCTTTAATTTCAACAAGCTTGCGGCCTGTATATTTCTTTTCCCATTTTCCAACAGATTTATCATAAGATGTGCCCCGTTCCTGCATCCACTTGATAATGCCTGTGTACTTATCTACAAAAACTGCGTCATTTGAATTCAACATGATATAGTCATCCTGACTATTTACTATCACCTTTATAAGGTTCTCTGATACTTTTCCGCCTATTCTATATTCCTGCATCGCTTATTCCTCCAATATTGCGGCGGCTAAACCGCCGCTATTCCATTCTTGTCCTTACGGTTCTACTCCTACAGTAAATGTGTTAGTAGATATATCAAATGTTCCTGCTACTGCATCACCCTTACCACCGATTTTGATTGTATTGGATACGTTGTTTCCCGCATCACCACCAGTATTGACCACAGACACAGCACACTTGCGCCGATACGCTTTATACACACCTGCAGAAATATTATCTTTTAATCTAAGCCTTACATAAAATGATTCTGCACTGGTTCCTGTAGGCAGGGTATCAACGAGTGTATCAATACAATCCTGCATATCATCGTCAATACAATCTTCTTTCGCAACCTCAATGGAGGGGGTATAGGATTTAACCTCTGTATTACCGTTTGCCTGATTAATCCACTGGCTTGTACCTTCCTCTGGATTAAATTCCTCGGTCAAGGAAGAAACCCCATCACCAATAAGCGCATAATCAGTTTCTTTTCCCATAGAGGTATCAAAATAATGTTGTAACTCTTCTCTCTTCATAATCCACTACTCCTTTATATATTTGATTGCAATAGTCATCTGATAAAGACTATTGTTCGTTTCCGTCTTACCGATATAAAACGGAGTTGTTACACTAATCGCTTGGGTTTTCATTCCAATATCAGGATAATTTCTTATCTTGTCCTGCTCATTAACCCATTCTGTCAGTGATTCTCCAAAACCGTTATTTTCTATGCGGTCTGTATTTGTCTGACTGGCTAGACGTGCCATGATAGCATAATGCTCTGTAATTTCCTGTTTACCGGATAAGTATTTCTTAGCATTCTGCACCGGTTCTTTTATTAATGAGTAGGATTCCACTTCGGCACTCTGGATATCTGTATCTATGTGGCTCATCTTCCGATATTCGTCTAAATCAAACGTTTTTAACCATTTAATAATCTCTTGTGATATCGTCACTTCTTAACAATCCTCCTCGCTCCATCCTCAAGTTCTTCCATTCCACCATCCTGCAAATATCTATCAGCCCAATATCCGCCACGTGTAGGCTCGCCCTGAAAGTGGTACTCTGGATGATAATATAACCTTCTTGCATAAGGCGTTTCCCATACCACATCGGTATCATTTTCAATGCGGCAACTGTTAATCAGTCTACCCGGATACTCGTATTTTTCAGCCACATCCAAAGGAACAAATCGCTGAACATTTTTCATAAATTCTTTTGTGACGAACTGCTGAACCCTTCCTTTTTCATCGATTCCAAGCGTTTCCATACAATCATCAAGGTTAAATCTAATTTCACAGTCAAAACCCACTACTTACCCACCGCCTTTATATGTTTCAGTCTTGGACGATTACGGTTATCAGATACCGCCGTGACCGTGACTGCATATTGGAAATCTTTCTGCAAATCCGACAACTTATATTGCCGCGATATCTCATGATTCGACTCCCCAAGCACGAGCATGTCTTGCCCCGTTTTGGCATCCAAAGTCCAATAGTCTGTAACTTCTTCGGAGGATAGCTTTCTGTACTCATTCGGTGGCAAATACGCCTTATTTCCATAGGCTCTAGTAAAGTCTATGGTGATTCTTTCTACCTTGCTCTCTGTCTGTACTCCGTTGGAAGTAGACACTTCACTTTTGTTATGACTCCACTGTACGCCTTTTATTATGGTACGATTCCAGACCTCTTTTTCTGTCTCAGGGTGCCGGAAGAAGTTATAGACGGTCATGATATCGGTAAACAGCACACTCATAACGCACCTACCAATCCCGTACCACTTAAGCCGCTCCGTACAATATTCAACAACTGTGCTTCCTTTTCGGCTGCTGTGGTGATTTTATAGGACTCCGAATACCCATCGTTACTTACTGACGATATGCCGGTCCCCATGCCGGAAGTTTCCTGAACGTAAAGAGCATTTATCAGCTCACATACCGTTTGCTGTATCTGCAAATGAATCAGCTTGTGAAAATCTGTTGCCGCATCTTCCTGATATTCATCCTCAAACCGTCTTGCCCTCATGTGAGTAACAGTATCAAGCTTGATTCCGGCCTTTGTATTTAAGCGTTCAAACTCCGCCTTATCCGTCACTTCTGTAAAAAGGGAGCTATAATACTCCCACGTTATGTAAGGCATTACCTCTCCCTCCTTTTTATTCTGTAGGCTGAATTTTGATGTCGTTCAATATTCCGGCCATCTTGGTATTTTTAAGTACAACACCGGCCACAAGCTCCGCCTCACCAGTCTTTACAGCTCCGGGAGCGTTTAAATCAGGCAGATAAGACTTAATGATTGCGCTAGTTTCTTTAGGAGATATACCGTGGAAAGCATCTAAGCCTATTTTTAAGGCAATGAGCGAAGAATTTCCTGTCGCATCATCAGTAGATACACAGTTAACCTCTTTATTTGATGTTCCATCGTAATACTTTCCGGCATCTAACATTGGTATTCCCTTGTAAGTGGTTACATCACGACCAAAATCATCCTTAGTACGTTCGTAATAGCCCATTTTCTGTCCAATATACTGCATAATCGCAATCATATCCCCATTCATCAGCAACATATCAGGCTTATCACCCAACCCCTGTAGCCATTTGTTAATCATGAGTACGAAAGAAAACATATACTTATCTATCATTTCTACTGTAGTCAAATCAATCGCTTCTGCAGATTTCTCAGTAGAAGAACCGGATAGCAGCTTTCTGATGCCGTCAAAGTTGCACTTCTTAAATCCGTTTGAGTTCGAAGTCGAGCCGTTTACAACAAGATAATGGAACAAGTTAGATGCTGCTTTAATCTTCTGCTTCATCTGGAAATCAATTTCATCAATCGCGCCGGATGTGTTCTGTAATACTCGGTCAATCTTGAACGAACCACCGAAAATATCTAAATCAGCCGTTTTCTTTACTCTCTTTGCCTCATTGTTCTCGTATTCCGTATTAATATCACGTCTTTCAGCCGTAGAAGGTGTCTGGAGCTGAACATATCCATATGTCAGTGTACTTCCGCCGGTTCCCGGCGATACCGCATCATCAAATATTAACTTATCCAGAAGGAAGGAGTCCCTGCGGAACTCATCTACTACGTTCTGATTTACTTTGTCAGCCATGCCGACTTTTGCTTCTGCTAATGTAATAGCCATATCAAATCTCCTTTATTTATAATTATTGTTTGTAATGCTCTGCAATAGCACCCTTTAGTGTTTCTGCTGTCGGTGTAGTTCCCTTTTGCACATGACCTACAATGTCACCCGTTCCCACCGGCTTAGCTTCTGGCTCACCGAACATGCCTTTTGTAACATCGTCCTCTGATAATGACTTAATGGCTGCCGCCACATCATCTTTCTGGTTTTTGGATGATTTCAAGGTATCAATATCCAATAGCTTCATGATTTTTTCAGAGTCTTTACCTTTGGCCGATATAATACTTTCTTTCAAAAGATTATTAAACTCGCGATCAGCCAACTCAGAAGCGTGTTCTGCGTCCTTTTTCTCCAAGTTCAATTTCAATTCAGCTATTTCCTTGTTAAGTGCTTCTGGATTAACGCCTTTAAACTTTTCTAAGGCAGATTCCGTGGCTTCTATCTTTTCAGTAGCAACACTCAAATCATCCTTCGACTTTTGCAAATCATCTTTTAATGGCTGCATATCAGCATTATTGAGATCACACACACTGTCAATCTGCTCTTTGGTTAATCCTAACTTTTCTAAATCTTCTCTTTTCATCTTCTTTCTCCTTTTAACGATATTTTTAACGAGGTCTATCACCCTCTGGATTTTCACACAACAGAAAAGAGCCGTTACAATCAATCCCTCTTAGGAATTAACTATACGGCTCTTAGGCTCTATTGTTATTATGGATTCTTGTTTGCACCTTTTACAGTACCCCGGAAAGTTCTCTACTTTCGTATCTTGCCGGAATGGGAAAAGCTTTCCTCTTCCGCACTTCGGGCATATGTACCATTTATAACCCTGCATAGGCACCACCCTTTTTCATAACTACTATTTATATTATCTATATTCATTATAACTACTAGTTATGTTAATTGCAATAGTTAAATTCAGGAAAATGCCATTTCCTTATATTTTTTCCATGCCTCTGTTTTCTTTAGATTTGCCGTACCACTCTCATACCTCATCTTGGTTGTTTTTGCCGGAACGTTGCATGCCTTACAAAAATCAGCATACTCCGATGTCCTGCGCTTGATTCTAGCGTCTATTTCTGTGCTATCCATGCCAAGTTGCCTTAATGCTTCTTTTTCCCTCTTTAAGGCTCTTACGGAACGTTCCATTGACCGCATTTTCTGCGTCATGGCGTAGTAATCATAGGTCTTTCCATTTATAGTGACTGGCTCCGGTTCCGGCTGCTCTTTGGGTAAGGTAGACACTCCTTCAAACCACGGATGATGATTATGTCGGCAATTATACCCATACATTCCCAACGGGTCATTTACATGATTACCATCCACACTATAGCCTGTGGCATACCATAGAGACATAATGCGATCTTGCCCTATCCGCTTTGCCTCTTGGCTATAATCATTACCATCTTTTACAAAATATACTTTCCCTTGCCACTGTTCATGGTTTGCGTGTCCTATACCAGTATTACGCGCTCCCCAATGTTTGGAAACATAGACAAGGTTCTCCCCGGTCTGTTTTATATTCTCGTCCAACACTTTCCCCGCCAACTGATGGCAGCCTGTGCGAATAGCAAGTCTGGCGGCGGTGTCAAGTTGCATGGAATAACCGGATGCATAATCAATAGAACGAAGTCCGCTCTGTGCAAGATCATGTACTACATCACGGAGTACCTTGTCCTGGCTAAATGTCCCAGAACAGATTTTTATAACAGCCTTATCTAACTCCCTTTTATATGCATTCTCAATGCCCTCATATCCGCTCATCATCTTAAAGCCGGTGGTTTGTGTCATGTTCTTCAATTCTCCGGCGGTCTGTACGGCGAAAGATTCCACCAACTGATGAAGAAAAGAGTTATCGCTCAGGCTCTTCCCTGCATCCTTCCACACAGAAAGGTCATTTATCCAGGACATATTCCCGGCATTCGCCACAATCTCATCATTTGCCCTATAAGCTTCTCTCGTTATCTTGTTTATGATGTTACGCACTTCTCGCTTATATTCCATTGTATTTTTTGCGACTGCTTTGCGATATTTTTGGTCTGCATTCAGAAGCTTCATGGCCTCTTTACGGATTCTAGCCGGACTATACCCTAATTTCTGCATGGATATAGCCTGTAACTCGGCGGTACGAGTATAAGTCAGTGTTTTCCCTATCCGGCGCGAAATATCCGCAATGACCTCTTTTTCCAGATATTGAAATAATGGTTGTATCGCTTCTGATAAAATTTCCAACTGTTCTTCTGATAACATAAATACTCCTTATTTTTTAAACGGCACCCACTACAATGTAATGAGTGCCATCTTGGAGGAAACAATCTATAGTCAACAGGCAAGCGAAAGGAGGAACTTACCCGCTATGAATCATTAATCTTCATCTTCTCCGTCTGCGCCCTGCTCTTCTTCCTGTTTCTGAATAACAAGAGCCGCCGCCTCTTCTTCGGTCAAGTTATAGGCTTCCATGAGATACCATACGGTGAGTTGTGGGATATCGAAGGAAAGAGCATCATTCCTTTTGCGCTCTAATTCCGCTTCCCTGTCTGTGATATAGCTATCATCAAAATCCACAAGTATATCTGCATCAAGATTGTGGCTCGTGCTATGGAAGGTATTGGAAAACCACATCACCGCCCGGCATATATCTTGTATGTACCGTGTAGCCTCCTGCCTCTGTCTGTTCAGTTCCTGCATCTGGTCTTGGCGTTCCCCGATGTACTCGGTTGCCGTGGTGATCTGCCCGCCCTCGAAACTGTACTTCTTTGTACCGTATCCAAACATCATCGATAGAAGTGATAAGCATAGTTCAAATGCCTTTGTAATCTGCTCGATACGGATTTCCGGGTTGTACTCATGGATTACATCTTTTTCATCCGGTAACTTCTCCCCTAAAATGACAAACAACTTTTTCTGCTCCGGTGTTAGATTCGGCTTACCGTCTGAACCAAACTCACAAAGGAGTTCATTTATCAAAATTATCTTTTCCGCCTTGTCCAAATCACTAAATAATACATTATAAGCAAGTTCCAATGCCTTTAGGATAGGAATTGCATTTTTCAACTTCGGAAGTCCATATCCCTCCATATTATCAAGGTTATTTACTTCTGCATTCCGCATCACTGCAAAAGGTTTCACATCCCCCAAAGTAACTGTAATTTCATTTTCTGTTATCTCGGTCCCTTTATCATCAAACACATGGGTTTCCGCTGTATAAATATCATTCTCATTCTTGAGGAATAATACAAGCGTAGTCTGTTTCTTTCCTGCCTTTAGAGAACTTCCTGAGAAAGCCGCTTCCTGAACAATATCATTTTCCACGGTCAGCGGAATAAAACAGTCAGCTTCCACATAATTCAGCTTTATGGTTCCGTCTTTTACCTTGCCGTTATCTAATAGAGTTGCATTATCCAGCCGTATATAACAAGCCACAGTTCCGGTTGCCGATGTCTTTTCCAACTGCTTGCGGTATTGAGTATTGAACTCACTGGAAGATAAGGTAGTATTTACAAAATCCGCTTGCTCCCCATCTCCGGCGTTAATCTCCAACACCTCACATAGATTTGCATCATCAGAGCAACATCGTTTCGCAAAGTTCAAACGGTTAAGGTCGTAAGATACTCCTTGTATGGTTCTTCTTTTGTGAAATCCATCTATAGGGCGATTAGCATACCAATCATCACACTCCTTAATTACCTGCATGGCATCATCATTTACCGTATATCCTTTTTTACTGATGAAATCTTTGATAAATCCTTCCATGTTCTTCTCCTATCTATCCAAATCAATAAACTCGACGAAATCAAGCCATGTATAACAGAAAGCATCCCACCAATCGTTAATGTTTCCGATGTTCTTATCCTCTGGCTTATCCGGGTGCTTCTCATCCCACCGCAAAGAACCGATTGCTTTCCTCAAGTTAATACACCTACGGTTTATTTTTAGTCTGCCGGTATTAAGCAATAAATCTACGGTCTTCGGCCGCTCTGATACTTCATTCTTCCGGCACCCTTTAATATTCCGATATGGTAGTCCGGCTCGCTTCGCTGCACTTCTCAGGCTGTTAATCATGGTTGTGGCTGCGCTATCCGGGAATACCCAATCTGGAACTTGGCCATATTTATCTATTATCATCTGATAGAATTCAATAAACTTGTCACATATCTTATCGGAATCTACGTCTTCCGTTATTGGCAATCCATCCTCTTCTAATAATCTTAAGTCATGATACCTATTCAAATACCCGGTTGCGGTAAATGTTGTCTTGGAACCATTACCTCCAAAATCAATCCCTATTATCAGTTTGAAGAAACGCTTTATCAATTTTCTATCTTTATTAAAAATCTCTGAATCATCAAATAAATATGGTTCGTTATCATCGGCGAATTTACGGAATATGATACCGGATGCCAATACCCATAACCCTAATATAAAACGGTCATAGAACACGCCTGTGTACATTCGCTTATAGCGGTCTATGATTCTCTGTGATAAACTTAAGTTATCTTCCATCGTAAAATGGATTCGAATTAAGTTCTTATCTGTAAGCTTATCTATCCACTCCAATTTGAAGTAGTGGTCTGGTCCTTCCGGATTACAATTGAACCAATACTTTGAGCCATCTACAGAACAACGCCCGGTTGCCTGATTTACAAAGGATTCCGGCATCAAAGCTACTTCATCGAAGAATACTCCGGCCAGGGTAATTCCCTGTATTAAGTCCTGAGAACCTTCGTCTTTACCGCCAAAGTAATAAAAGGTATTTTCTATATCACCCTTTCGGACAATCATATAACTATCACTTCGGTGTTCTTCGACTTCATACCCTCGCGACTTAAGGATTTTCTTAAGTTGCTTAATTACGTTACGCTGCAGAGACTGAATCGTCTTTCCGCATAGTGCGAAATTCTCATCCTCAAAAGTTTCCATCGCCCACATGACAAAAGAGAACGACATAACCGTTGTCTTACCGGAACGGATAGATCCATCTGCAATGATTCCGTCCTTATCCTGATATGGGCTACCATCCATCCACCATTCAAGCACTGCCTTTTGTTTTAAGGAAAAGGGGGAAAACTTAAACGGTGCATTTTTCTTCTTACTCATCTATTACACCTTCTATATTTTTGAAGGTTTCGGCTGCCTGTCCTTTCAATGCTTCAAGGAATCCGTCTGATTCAAATTCTACCTTTCCTCCAAATTCTCTTTTATCTCTCCACTGATCGGGCCTGCGATTCTTCAACCAAAATATTTGCGCTGTAGTGTCAGGTACTACTTGCTTTACTGTAACTGTCACCTTCTTACCGTCTTTTTCACTAACTGTTGTTGCAGTTTCGGTATACTCATACCCCAGCGCTCTTTTTAGCAGAGCATTTTCCACCTGTATATCAACTACTTCCTTGCCCCTTTTTAAGGACTCACATATCTCACTGTATTTCTTTTTCCATTCATATAAGGTCTTAGCTGTAATTCCCATATTGGAAGCTATCTGCTCATCAGTAAGACCATCCCTGGCCCATGCTTCCAACAATATTAAATTGTCCGGCTCAAGCCACTTATGATACTTACCTATCGCCACATTTACACCACCTTTATAAAATAAAAAGAGCCAGCATGCAGATTGCTCTACATATTGGCTCATTGGCTCTATTTCTGTTATGTTGTTATAGGTATATTATAACTTATGGTTATGTTGGTGTCAAATAAAAAGCATTATTAAATTACCACCACCCAAATATGCAATACCCTGCCTTAATCTGGCTTCTCGCACCTCTCAAATTCATATACCCAAACCCACGGATTCGATGCAAATTTCTGCCAGTCCTCTTTTACCGTAGAATCCCACAACTCTTCAAAACGGTTTACAACACGATAGTTTATCGGTCCACTCGTCGTAATTATCCCGGTCGTATCAATCCCCTCTCTAATCATGTCCTCTATCGTCATATCGCGCATACATTCCGCTCTTACATCTGTAACCTTAAGCCATATACGGGCGGCTTCTTTTGGCATGTGGATTGAGGGGCGCCATCTAGGAAAATCACATTCGTGTATTCCGTCGCTGTGCATATAACTCTTGGCACCATTCGGATAATCTGCGCGATAGAGGTAATACGTGGCGTTGCTTTCCGGGTTGTCATCCGAGTAATTTCCCCATGTTTCTCTCACATAAAGGATATCGCCCATTTGATACTGCGGATATATTCTCTCTCTTATTGGGTCAAAGTCGTATAGATATGCCGGGTTTTCATTAACTTCAAAGAATCCGTAGGGTTGCGGCTTAATTAATCTTCGCGTAACTGTCTTTCTCCCGCCCAGTATTGCTTTCGTCATTTCTGTATTGAATAATATTGGTAATATTCTACTCATTTTTACCCTCCCATTCTGCGCAATAATAGTCATATTCCGTTTCAATCCCGCACATTTCGGATTCCTCATTGCCACACGTCCATTCGCTTTTTATGCGCGTTATATAAATACATGTTCCACATACTTCATCCATCCACTCCACCGCCTTTCACTAAGTTGGTAACATCATTTTTACTCACAAATTCTCCGGCAGTGGTTTGAAGCGGAAAGAGATTATCTATCCGTTTGACGACCTTATCCACGTCATAGGCGATTGGCAAATTTTCAACCTCGTCTTTCGTAAAGAGCATTTTATCACCATGATTCTTTTTCAACTCCTCCAATTCCCTGCACTTCTCGGCATATAGCTTGTCTATCTCCCTTATCCGCTCAGGAGTGACTTCGAGGTTTTCATATACGCCCAATGCATTAAAACACTCCTGTATGGCGCAATTTTCACAGTCGTTTTCGCACTCTTCTTCGCAGGATGCGCAATCATCCGCCTCTCCGGACCGATTTACGGTACATATCTTTTTTGGCACATATTGACCGGCATATTCTATTGTTAATCTATCCATACCTACACCTCCAACAATTCCGGATTATCAATCCGGTTTCCCATTTTTACAATCCTATCGTGCCAATAACTCAATCCGGCATAGCTACTTGATTTTAATTGTTTTCCCATGAATCCTGTATCGCGCCATACCACTTCATAAAGGATTTTTTCATCTCCAAGATGGAATATATCATGCTCGTATAATCCAGTTTCCCCGGTACACTGGCAGAGTGTCGCAGGGTCTATCTCGAGCGCTAAAAATCTCACACAACCTTCTTCTCCGACTTTATCGCTTTCATTTACACTATTTCCTACCGCGTGGATAAAGACCTGTCCGGTCACGCCATCATCTATACGGTTTCCTGCTACCCATTCCCCGTTATCCACTCTCTTTGCTTTGTATAAATATCTATCTTCCATCCCTCAATCCTCCCTTACTAAACTATTAATATCAACCGTAATTCCGTCAAATTTCCCCGTCTGCATATATATCGCTGTGTCAAACATGCTTATGCCTGACTTGCTCAACGCTACGGAGCAGTTATTGTCTATAAGCGTCCTGCGGAGTACCTCGAAGGCAAGTTGTAGGGATTGTTTTGTTTCCTCGGTCATCATTAGTCCTCCTTCGGCTTGTAAGGCTGAGGTAATGGCTGCCATGCGATAACATTTATGGTGTCATATGTATCTGCCGTAAACCATACGCCCTCTTGATAAAATGCCACTGATACGGGCACGTCACGATTGTCTGTGTAGCAGAGTACATGCTTGTGCAGTGTATCTCCGTCCTCGTCAGTAATTTCCCATTCTTTTCCGGCCGGTAACCGCTTGCCACACGGAATCCAACCGTTGTTATATTCCCTCAAAACTCTGCGAACAACTTTCAACGCGTCCGCAACTCCCGCGGCTCTTTCGTCCAAAATATCGGATTTATCAAAAATACAGTCTGCGCCGACCTCTGACACCTTTCGCGATTCAGCTGTAATTTTGACTTTCAATTCCCTTAATTCTTTTATCATTTTTTCAAATGCTTCCTGCATACCTCATCCTCCTATATCTACGCATATCCTATTGTGCCTCCATGCTCAACCCAATACTTCCCATAGTTTCCATATTGAAAGACTTTTCCAGCGAGAGGACTTTCTGCTATCAAAGTAATAATTCCACTCTCATCATAGCCATTTTCCTTTGCAGTCTGCATCACTTCTGCAAATGTATAATCACACTCTCTTCCTACAAGAAACTCTTCAATACATTTATCTCCAAAAATAATTTTTATTAAATCTGCGTACCCGATAATGTCGGTATCCTTTATATCCATTTTTCATCCTCCTATCTCCACCACCCACACTGGTTAGGCGAGGTACGGTGGGTTAAAAATCAAATGCAACCGCTATAACTAGATTCCGCATATAACCAGCCAACATCCTTGCGACATGGGTACATATTCTTAAATTTTGGCATGTATTCAAATTGCTCTGGCGGTCCATACTTGAATTCTTGTTGTTCCATGAATTTCTTTATATTCTTCGCGTTATCTTCAACTATGTGTTCATATGTCATAAATTCTTTCACGTACAGCAACCCATTCCCAATACGAGCATAAAAGGCTTTTAATTCTCGATTATCGCACTCTCTGATATAGCGATATGCAATCACTTCATCGGCTTTGATATTTTCCCCTAGTATCACCTCATGACTATTTATATAGGCTTCTGCAACTTCTAAAGCAACCTTATATTCTGTAAAAATATCAACACTTAGGCGACTATTTAATGCGACACCATAGCATCCATCTTTTATTTTCAGCCGATACCCTCTATCACCATCACCACATAACCATGATTTTTCATCATATACATTGTATTTTATGATATCTCCGCGCCGTACTCGGTATATAACCTGTCCGACATTTAACAATATGGGAGGTATTTTTTGTTCATCTGGCTGGCATACAATATCAAACATACTAATTTGTCCATCACATATGTAATCAAAAGCACTCATCATCAACCACCACCTTTATAAACCTAAATCCCTTTGCTTTACCGCTTAATCCTTTACTGATCGCGGAGTATACATCATTGCTTGTCATATCGAAATGCTTTGCTAATGCACTGGCAGTATCTTCAACCGCTAGTGGCAATTCGTATTCATCTGTTGTTACTGCCATGTACATATTTATTACCTATGGGAAAACCGAACGTTCTAATCCTGCAGGAGTTTTTGCTTCCCTTTCTAAAATTATTAACTGATATTATTCATTGGAAGAATAACCTTTATATTTTGCTTTTCTTTCCTTCTTCCCGTTCTGATGATTACGGGTTTATCAGGGTTTCTTATATCGATTTCTACAATTGATCTCCAATTCACTACGGTATTTTTCGCCGCCTTCATAACATCTTCCAAATAAGCGGCATTAAGACCTATCGTCCTTATAGGAGCATCTTTTTGCATATCTTCTAATAGTTCTCCAACCTTGTAATACTCACCTTCCGGCTGCACACACCCTACTATGAATTCTCCTATCCGTATCAATAATTTCCCTTCTACAAGTTCCAGTTCCGCATTATCAGAGTTTTTTGCTATGATCGGAATCTTCGGAGATATATAGCATTGGAAAGACTCATCCGCTTCCATCAGCTTTCCATATTCAATTGATATTCGATGACCGTCCAATGCCTCCGCCCTAATTTCCATTGCTTCTGCATCAACTACCACATGTATGTATTGCATCAATTTATTAACGGTATTGCATGAACTCCTTGTAAATCTTTTTGTATTATCAATGAGCCTCTTAAAATCCTTTGCGTCTAATATTGCTTTCAAACTTCATCCCTCCTATAAACTCATAATATCCGGCGTATCAAACACCGCGTCTATAACATCCACGTATCTCTTGCCACTCATTTCCACCCTTTCCGGCGCTTTCCTCGGCGCGGCATAGGTCAGCTTGCTTTCGTCAATTTCCGACTCCGCATAGGTATCACGCATGGAATTTTTTCCACATCCGGCTTCTTTCAACTTCTCGCAAATCCTCGGTATTGAGAAATCTGTGGCTCTGCTAATCTCACCTAATTTCTTGCCCTCGAGACGCATCTGTATCATTTGCTGTAGATAATCGTCTATATTCCTTCTACGGAAGACGCCGGCTTTTCTAAGCATGGTCTTTACGCTATCCACCTTATAGTCTAATTCACTTGCTATTTCTTCAATTGGCGTTCCTGCTTCGTACATAGAACGCATTTTCTTTAAAATTTCTTCTGTTGATTTTCTCATATCATTTTGGAATAAAAGCGCTTTTGTGTCCGGACAAAACTCTTGCTCCTTTCTAAAATCTCAGTTTTGTTATACGCGATACACCCTGCCAAATTACCAATTAGGTCTAATGTGTTGCTTGCCTGACTTTTTGTCATAAGGTCTAACAAACTTTTTTTCATTCTCATAGATATTTGTTTCTCCCGTGATTTTATATGCTCTTTCGCAGGCATCAGCCATAAGCTTTCCCCAAAAGATATATTCATGTCCGTCTTTTCCTTTGATTTTATAACCGTATGTAACAAATTTTTCTAAAATACCTCTTATTTTACGCTCTTTTTCTTTTACTCTTTTCATATAAATCATATCCTTTCTTAGTTAAATTTTAAGTTACTGCAACAAAAAATCTACCAACTTAAATTAGTCAGTAGATTTTTTTACTTCTTGCATATTCCTGCATCATATTAAAATATTTTTCCCAATATGGCTCATAGCATGGATGTTTACATAACATATCGTAAATTTGCGCTATCTCCTCCTGATTACAGATTGATAGATACATCGTAGTTTTTCCAACCGTTCTCTGTGGCGTTTTTATTGTTGTACCACACACTCTTGATATTAGCTCGTTCAACTCATCAATCAAGTATATGTTTCCGAAAACCCTCAGTCTTACCTTTTTATATTTCCTACTTCTATTCCTCCCATAGTATGCTGTTTGCCAATCCACAGAAGAATGCATTTCTAAGTATGCTCGAAGGAACTCGGCATCGGCAGATACAGGTATGTGACGTTCGTCCGCATTCCGGGGAGACCATCCCATTTCCCGCAGCTCACTTTCTTCCATTCGAAACTTAAGTACATATTGTTTCCTGTCACTTGTACCTACCTGCTCATAAATAGTTCTCCCTACAATCTCTTGTATCTTTTCTAGGAAATACTTTTCAGAATGTCGGATAATCATTCTGTTTTCCGAAAAGTTTCCGCATCCCCATAGTATTCCCAGTGAGTAATTATCCATTTTTTTGTCCTGCCAAGGTCAGCAAATATTCGATTACATCCCCATTCGATTTCATCTTTGAGTTCTTCATCTTATCTAAGGTATCTTTTGCTGCTGGTGATATGTCCGCTGAAATTTTCACCTTTTCTTCATCAACTTTTCCGAATATAGATTCGTATTCATCTGCCGTAAGATTATCCTCTGCCCACCTTTGTGCCTGTGCTATGGTATAAGGTTTTATAACAGCTCCACCCGAAGACGAATTACCTGCATGAACCGCATATTGACTCATCGGGCCTCCCGCCCCATGTAGAAAGTAATTTCCGCTCTTGGTTCTATACAACTCTTCTTCCCAGTATCCAAAATCAGTTGGAGAGAGGTTGCTGTAAGCAGCTCCCAAATATTTCGCCGTTTCAGTGTCGTACCTCTTGCCTTCGATTACCTTATTCATATTTAAGCCACCTCCACGTAATAAGTTATAAAACAATACCGGGTGCTGTTAGGGTTATGTGTTTTGATTGTATATCCTTTTCCGAAACGACCATTATATTCCTCTTTAATCCCTTCACTTTTAACTGATACATATCCCTGACATAATGCTGTGTGTAATTTTTTCATTCTTAGTTCCTCCCTTTGAGTTGTGTTCTGATTTATAATCTTATTATAGAGCAATATATTATTTTTGTCAATACTTTTTATAGTAATATATTATTTTACTCAAAACGAGTTACCACTGACTAATATTAAGTTTTCAATGTGCAATATGTTGGCTAAATTTCAGTTTAGTAAATCACCACAGCTTATTGAACAGTCCTTTGTTCACGACATTTTCCTTTAGTCGATAATACCTAGGGTTTTTACGTTCTAAGTGTTCAATAGCCGTATCTAAACAATCTCTGAGTTTCTTTTGATTGGTAAACATATCAGATGTTTCTACTGAATAACTAATTCCGTTTATTGAAAAACATCTATATATTCTAAAATACCAGTGATATTCACCAAATTCATCCGCACAATCTTTTTCGAAACTATATATCTCTTTCTTAAATAAAATCTTAGCCATCTTGCTTTCTCCTTCAACTCTCAGGTTAAGTTACATAATTTTATAACCACCACTCATACCACTTTAATTTTGGCAAGTTTTTTTCGAGCCCTTTACTTTTACAGTATTCTCTCGCTTTATAAACGCTTATAGGTCTTGCTATTAACAAATTTAAAATTACTCCTATTACAAAACACACCAGCACTGTCACTATTCGATTACCTCCACTTCGAAATTTTTAATGTCCGCTCCGTTCCATCGGATACACTCTATTAAGCAAGATAGATACCCTTTGCAAGTCGTTGAATCAAATACTTTCATTTCATTCTGAAATACAGGGTCAAATTCGCTTTCGGCATGCAGTGCGTATCCAATGCTCCTACCGCTTTTGCAATAACTCTCATTTTCAATAAACTCCTTAAGATATTTACCATCTACTTTAATTGCATATTTTTTCAGCTTTTTCATTCTATTTTTTCCCGTCTCGTTCACGTTATGAAATAATCAGTTAACTTCTAATTTACTCATCATCCATGTGTTTCCCCGCTTCATAAATCGCATTCGCAACCGCGTAGGCGAGGATGATTGCTATTGTTGTTACCGTTGCGAGAAGTATCATGATATTTCTCCTTGCGATTTCTCATATACTGTGAGGGCATATATCGCGTCAAGAAGCTCATCTTCATCCATAGCCGTCAATTCCTCAAGAATCTCCTTTTCGCTTTCTTCAAGGTCTGGAAGCGCGCGTAATACTTGCCCCTCGAGGGAGTCGGCACAGTGAGTATTCCGCTCTTCCCATACCTCGGTAAATTCCATGCCCATAAAGGTTAATGTTTTGGATAATATTCCATCCTTGATTTCCATTTTATAACTTGCCATTATTCATCCTCCACTACTTCAAAATGCTGTCTCAAATCTTCCTCAGTAACCTCAATCCACCCAAAGCCATCAGCACCGCCGACGCATTCAAGATGAACCTCTCCGCCGAGTAAGTTACTATCGTCCTCACGCATCCATGTTGAGCCAATCGGTACGCAATTATATTCTCCGGTAGAGAAACAATGTTCATCGTATTTTTCTAGCCAAATTTCTTTAATGCATTTATATTCCATCATTTCTCCTTAATCGATAGTCCCTATTTCAACCGGAATCCACATTTTAGGATTGAAATTCAGCGTGTATTTATATTGCGAAACGTCGTTGATATCCAAATCCTCTACGATGTACGTCACGTTATCACTTAGTCCAACAAAATGCTTTTTATAATTCTTGTTTTCATCTTCCACGATGATTTCAAGCTGATTATCTGCGGTATCTGCTGTTATGGACATTTTCCCCGTCATTTGGAATAAAACATCTCCCTCGATGCAATTAATAACAGTGAGCTGCCGTACCACGTTGAAATTATCCGCCTCCTGCGATAGATTGTAGGAAACTCTTTGAGCTTCCGTTTCGCACCCGGTTAATACCATCGTCATAACTGCCATTAATAAAACAAGTAATATAATTTTTTTCATTGTGTTTGCTCCTTTCCCGCCATATAGAATGGCTTGCGCTTGTTGACCTTCTTGGCATAATCGGATGCGCCTTTTTCCATCTGATCATAACTGCGGTCCGTAGCTGATTTTTTTATATGTCTTTTTTGAATGCTGGAATTATCCCTGTACATTCCTACCCTCCAATCATCGTATCTTCAAAAGTTCTTTTTCCAAGGAATCGAAGTCGTAATCATGTTGCTGGAACTTGTTAAATTCATTTTCCTTTTTCGCTGGTGGATTCGGCTTTTTATATTTCTCCGGAAGATATTTTTCAAATACTGCCTCCGACAACCACCGGGAAGGCGTTTTGATGAACTGATCTTGTCGGTTAAGGATTTTACAATACTCCGCATAGTTCTTTGCCGCGGTAATCAAATCATCCTCAGTATAATTTCCCGTCCGCATCACATCCACATACGCCCTTTCAGTAGCGCACTTATTATCATCAAGCGGATAGCAGGTATAAAATTCTTCAAACCGCACCAAAGGACTCAAAGGGGGTTTGGGGGATATATATTCTTCCCTTCTTTCTTTCTTCCCTTCTTCTATTGTTGTCGTTAGTTTGTCGTTAGAATGTCGGTTGCCTGTCTCTTGATTGACGTTCTGTGTGTCGTTTGCTTGATATGAATTGTAGTTAACTACCGTAAATACGCTGTATTTGTTGTGTCCTTTGCTTGTCACTTCGCCTGTCGTTTTTAAGTGAGAAATTGCGGTTCTTATTTCCCTTTCTGTAAGCATGGTTTCATCTGACAGGCTGCGAATGGATGAAACAAAAGAACCACGCGGTATAACTTTTCCTTCAAATTTACCATCCTTCCAGTTCGCTTTCAGCAGCATGTGTAAAAATAAAACCTTGGTATTTATGTTCTTGTACCACTCCCAATCAAGGATAGAACGATTGATTTTTATGTAGTTTCCATCCTGCATATCGTCTCATCATCACCGCCTATTCTATTTCTTCTATTTCCACTCTGATATACGGCTCTCCGTCAGTGTAAATAAACTCATGGGTAAAGTTTCGGACGTATTTAGGGCTATCATCTGGAATTACCTGGCAGTCCCGAAGCGCATCCTCTATAAATTTATCTGCTAAAGAAAATATATTTCCTCGATCTCTCTTTGCGCCTTTTCTCGGCTCTGCGAAAGTGTAATGCAGTATGACCGGACTTGTGGTCTTATAACGCTTCAAATCACGCCTTATCGCGTTTATAATAACCATGACATACTGTTTCTTATATCTTCCTCCGGCACGTGGATTACATCCGATTGCTTCAAGATACTGGTTAAGGCTGGGGAGCGTCTTGTCTCCGCAAAAAGCTCCCCGGATTGTAAAGGACACCCTACCAGAATGACACATTGTATCGTTTCCTGAAATTTTCTCTTGCATCATCCAGTGACACCCCCTTTGTACATTCGTTCCTCTCATAAATAGCCTGTCCTAACATCTTTGACAGTTTCTCCGCCATAGAGTTATCATGCACCCTGCCCACTTTCTCGCCCATTGTATGGCATTTGCCGCAAATAGGTGCTTTTAGCCCATCTTCTTCCGCTAATTTTCTTCGACCGTTACCGAATATCAAATGATGCTCACCACTTATATTTGCCGTTCCACAGAAAAAGCAGTAGTCTTTGTACGCATCCTGTACTACAGTTGACTTACTCATATGTTCACCATCAGTTCATCCGACCAGATAGAATGTGTTAGCACCTTTGTATGTTTGCAATAGTTACAATCTCGTCTTTCACATCGTACCGGGGCATATTCACCCTCTTTAACTGCTAAAATAGATGGAACATTTTTTTCTACCTCTGAAAGTGCAGCATCCATAAGCGACTGTTCAACCTGTATAATATCAATATCAGGAAACTCTTCTTTAGAGACAGCAGCAATTTTGAAAGGGAGTTTCTTTCCGGTATTGATTTCAACAACTTTCTGGTATATTGCACCCTGTATGTCGTAACCCCAATTGCGGATAAAATCCATATATCCAAAATCTGCAGAGTAAAAGCGCTCACCCAAAGACTTCATCGTCTTTAAATCAACAATCAATGTATCTGGAAAATAGGAATCCATTTTTATCTTCCATTTTGCTCCAAACAACTCACCGCTCATAATAATTTGTTTTTCTCCTGCCATATGTGCCATAAAATATTCATCACGTTCAATTCGGTTTATTACCTCCTCTGCCCGTCTATATTCAGCTTTCAAAGTTCCTTTCTGTGTAAAAATATCTGGATTTTGTGCACGGAATAAATCAAGAGTCCCCTCGAAATGAGCATCTACATAGGAGCCAACCATAAGAGCTGTACTCTTACCATCCATCCATTCATTGCTTAACTCTGCCATCGCCTTTGCTTCGCACCCTACTCTTCCTAGGCAACCAACAAACCTTTTATATTGGGAAACGGAAAGGTATTCCCTATCCGCTTCCTTCGAAAAATAATTTTCCGCAGTTAATTTCATTTAAATATTTCCTCCGTTTCCTGCATGATCTTTAATGGCTCTGCCGTATCTAATCGCTGTGGTTTCGATATATCCTCAACCTCTCCTTCAACGTAAACACCCATCAGTGCATTTGGAATATATACTCTTGCAAAAAATGTGGCTGCTCTGTATGCCAACATCTGTTCCGGCATTGTTTTCCACTTACTTCCGCTTTTACCGTGCCAGCCTTCCTCTTTTGCCATTTTTATAGTTATATCTGTTCCAGTGATAATTTCTCCTGTATCCATGCTGATAGCTTCTATTCTGCATCCTCTTTCATCTGAATTCTTTTCCCCAAAATAGACAGGTTTCACATTTCTGTATTTTCCACTTGCAATAATAAGTGACATACAAGCCTGTCCGCTCCATGACGGCTTACCCTGCACTACATATAAATTTTGCATTACCATCATAGGGCTAACTCCCATTCTATTTGCCATATCTACGGCAATGGTACAATCCATAGGTTTTCCTTGATATGCTTGCGGAACTAGGGTAGACGATGCAAACATTTTTCCAATATCATACATATCTTTAAAATTTTCTATAGTAGAAAAAACACCGTTTGATAACTCGTGTTTTTGTTCTTGTAAAACTAAATCTGTATTATCCATATACCCTCCTACAGTTCAACAACTGTTAAATCTTCATCATCTGTTGTCCTTGTGGCAATAAACTGCAAGCCTTTATTCTTACATTTTTCATAAAGCCGTTCTTTCCATTCTGTGGAAAGTCGTTCTACTCCATCAATGAGAATAATCTGCAGCCCTTTCGGATTTTGTATTGCTACATCAATGCAAAGATCGAGTTTTTCACCATCTGAAAGATTTGATATAGGCAGACCATTAATAAGCGGTGTACCATCATTTACCGTAAGACCTTCAATGGGAATGTTACAGTTTGCAAGAATCTCCCCCGGAAGAGAACGTGCTTTTTCAATGAGATTTGTGAGGTTTTGTGTTTTATATGCAAGTTCTTCCACTTCATTTTGAAGATGAATCATCCGGTGATATTCATTAATATGGGCTTTCATTTTTTCCATCTCTTCTGCCTGCGAAACCAGCTCCGATACATCTTCAACTTCTTTATCCTTAAATTCCTTATACGCTTCTACCTCAGCGTCATATTGAGCCACATTAGCTTCATACTCCTTTTCGATAACGGCCATTTTATCCGATTGCTTATCCAAAAGACCATCTTTTTCAAGTTCCCATGCTTTGATTTGTTCCTGGTACCGGATAATATCTTTCTCTATCTGCACCTTACGGTTTTCAAATTCTCTGTTCAGAGCAGCCGCTTTAATTTCTCTGTCTGCTTCAAATTTACGCACCTTGCTATCCCGGCTATCAAGCAATGTTTTTGCCTTTGTTATCGTTTCGTTATCCTTCCGAATTCGCTCAATTTTTTGGTACAGTTCGCCTATATTGGCAGTTTCCCAAGTGTTCACATCATAATTAGGAGGGATATTATCTGCAATTTCCTGTATGAATGCCTTTTTATTACGGATATCCCTGCTGATATCCGTACGATTACGGAAATACTCCCCATTCTCTGACTGGATATCGTTTAAGACGCATAAAATATTTTGGTCGTAACTTACCCATGATGGGATTTCGCCAAACCATTCTTTGATTTTCTTCATATCCCACGGATACTCAATCATATCTAAAATAATTGCATTCTGTTGCTTCTCTGTCATTCCCATAAATTCTACCGGATTTAACTGAAGATCCGTAAAAACATCCTTGAGAAATGTTTCAGGACTTCCAACTTCTGCCCCGTTATTCTTCACCGACTTGTAATCAGCCTGATTAGTGCGAGCCTTTCGGTTAATCCTCAATCCGGTATCCGTTTCTATAAGGATTTCCCCCTCCAATGCACCATTCTTTACTATGTACTTACGGTCTGACTTGTTTTTAAGAGCATATTTAATGGCATCAAGAACTGAGGTTTTCCCTGTTCCATTCTTGCCGGATAATTCAATACTGCTCCCATCCCCTTCGTATTCCGTTATTCCGAAGAGATTTCTTATCCTTATTTTTGTTATATTCATTTCACTACCTCCAATTCCATCTGATAAGATGGGCTATTCATTATTTTCACAACGGTATCAGAGCGAAGTTGCTCTTGCTTCTCTTCTTCTCGGCAATCAAGGCATGTGCCGCCGATTATCTCACCGTTGTCACAGTTTGCTTTGCATCTCTTACATATAATCATTGATTTTTTCCTTCCCCTATGCTAAATTAAACATAGGTATAACATTACGAGTGTTATTCTTTAGGTTCTGATGCCGTCCAAAGCATATCAGGACCTATTTCTTTTTGTTATTGAATGCGAATATAACCATTGCAATAACAGTAAACGCTATTTCCGCTAATATCGTAGCAACTACTCCAACCCAAAATGGATTTATGTACACGGCTTGTCCTCCTTTCTAACCTTTGGCATCCACTAGCTGCATCCAAACAGTTTTTCTTCCATAACTTATAGCTTCTTTGTAATCAGGAATGTAAATATCAATACATCTACCGTCCTGTATCCTCTCATCACCTCCTGTATCTAAAATCTCATAAATACCTATCAGTTCCCCAACCTCTCCGCTATCATCCGTATAAACAATAGCTGTTAATCCTATCCATTCCTTACGCCCTGCAGCGATACCTTCTCTTACTGCTTGTCCACTTGCTGTAATTTCGCCGTAACAATAGGCAGTGGATTCGATTTGAAAGGGTGTTCCGTAAGGGTTGTCCTCTGCTCTGGCCACAAGCGGCTTATCATAGATAACACACAGTATTGGTAATATTACGGTAATGATAAAGAGTAATATCGCCATTGATACCCATAGGAAAGTTTCCCTTTTATTCTTCATAGGCTCCGCCCTCCTTTATATAGAAGTAGAAGCATATGATTCCAATGACAAATAGCGTTGAAGATGTTATTAAGCCTGTCCCAAATTCAAGTGCACCACCGATTCCACCAATACCAAGTAAGCAACAGCAGAATCCGGTATTACTTAAAAGTTTTGTGAATGTCATGCTTCTCTCCTTAAATAAAGTGCGTTCAGCACATCTTCTTCCGGGATATTTGCTTCATTAATAAAAATTCGCAACTCCCTCAATGTCATGCTTCCAGGTTCTTTCAAACGCTTATAATATGTGGTCTTGGCTATATCTGCTTTATTCATCAAATCTCCTGGGCGCTTTCCTTTTCGTTTTGCACATCCTTCAATTGCCCGAGCAAATTCAATGTCTTTTTCTGCATACAGGCCAAGTGCTTTTACTTTTGGCATTGTTTCAACTCCTTTCTTTTATTGATTTATTCTGCTTTCCCTCTTATACTTTAAGTACAGGCTATTGCAGTAGCCGAGTACATATGAAAGGGGAATCTACTATGAGTAAAAAATATGATATTAGCAAAAAGTCTGATATGAAAAAATTATTCAGGGATATGGAGAAAAAAGTATCAGACATACAAGCGGATTACATTGGAAAATTGGAGTCAAGCGGGAATGGTGTAATATATCCCGACAAATGCCCTAATTGCCACAAAGACCTTGGTATTATGGCCGATTCCATGTTCTGCCCGTTTTGCAATGCTCCATTACAAGGTAGCAATTATTTTTAAAACATCTTCTTTGGAAGCCAATTCATCCAACAATGAGTTGGCTTCTTTTAATAAGTCCCGAAGCTCTGTTATCTCACGTTTTACTTCATCAACGTTAGACTCTACATGTACGTTGATAGATTCTTGCTTGGTTTCTTCTTTGTCGATTACGAAATCAAACCACGCCTTAAATTTTTCTAAGTCAGTCGGTTTGCCTCCTGAATCTCCTTGTATTATCTGTAGGTTCGCTTCCCTTCCCGCCGCATGGTCAAATATAACTCGTTCCGCCTTGTGTCCGTAAAGTTCCCCATCTAAATAAACTTCTGTCTGTCTACCATTTGAGACTATAACTATTTCTCTATCGCCTTTATTAACCCTTGCCACTCTACTCACCACCTTTCTTATTCTGTTTGTTCATTTTTTCATTTCATGGTATAATTCTACAAATTAAACCTAGGGGGGGGGTATTTTAATGATTGACCCAAAACAAGTTAAGCTTCTCAAAAAAATTAAACGATTAAAAAAATTTAAGGTTGTCGTCGGTCGAAATTCTACGCCACTTCCCAAAGAACTTAGCGAAAATCTCACCCATCTTATAGAGAAAAAATATTTAAGTTACAGGGAACAGCATGATAAAGAAACTGAATCATACACAAGTATTATTGTTTACGAAATTACCGCTCTCGGTCGTGCCGTATTGTCAGAACGAAGAAGAGAAAATCGGCATTGGTTTATTCCCACTACAATATCAATTTTCGCGGCTATCAGTGCATACCGGGAAGAAATATTTTTGCTAATACAAGCAATAATGAAATTACTGAAATAAATAGTGGGAGATCAGGGAAGCGCAGCCTAAAACAAAGCCGTTTTCCTGGATGTTCTTTTTTAAAGTTCTTCCTCTCATACGCGGTTAGATTCCGCTCAACGTATACCACTACATCTTTCTTCACTTACTCACCACCTTTCTTATTCTGTTCCGCTGTAGTTTCTAAAAAGTAATCGATTGTCACACCGAGAAAATTGGCTATTTTTATAAGCTTGTCAAGCTTTGGTTCACTCCGCCCATTTTTCCAATCTGTAAACGTAGATTTAGTGACGTCAGACCCAATTGCTACACCATAATCAGTAAAACCTCTTTCATCCCGTAATTTTACGTATTTTTCATACATATAAAAATTTTACCTCCTTTCCGAACTTTTCTATTGCCATTAGTTCGGAAATCAGTTATAATACATTTACCAGATATATTAAAACAAAAAACAATGGCTGTTTTGATTTCCGAACTTTGTAGTTTTATACTAGCACGGATATCAGAACTTGTCAATACTTTTTGTACGGATTTTAAAACTTTTTAAGGAGTATTTTATGTATGAAATTTATTGCAAGTTAAGGGATGATTTAGGCGTAAAAGATGCTGATGTGGTACGTGCTACAGGAATTACGAAATCTACTTTTTCCGATTGGAAAAGCGGACGCAGCAACCCCAAACCAGAAAAACTGCAAAAGATAGCTGATTTTTTTGGTAAACCAATTGGATATTTAATGACTGGGAAAGAAGAAACTCAAATTTTAACGCCACATGATGAGCGAGATATAGCAAAAGATGTTGACAATATCATTCGAAAGCTATCCGATTCCGAAGATGGACCTGCTCTCTATGATGGAAGTCCTTTGTCAGATGAATCGATGGAGCTTTTCAAAGACGAATTAGAAATTGCCTTACGCAGATTAAAATTGATTAACAAGGAAAAATACAACCCAAACAAGAATAAAAAGTAGGTATCGCAACTTTGCATAATAATATTAGAGGACTTGTGTCTTATTACATAAAGAAATTTAATACAAACAATCCTTTCGAAATCGCCGATAATCTTGGGATAATATATCAAATCTGCGATATTGATTTTGAAGGATGTTATATGTTCCTCAAGAATCACAGATACATATTTATAAGAAGAGATTTACCAGATTCAGAAATGCGTATGGTGATGGCTCATGAACTAGGACACGCCGTATTGCATCGTAAGAACAATTGTTACTTTATTAGAAATAAAACATTGCTGTTGAATTCGAAAGTTGAAAAAGAAGCTAATTTATTCGCTGCAGAATTACTTATTCCGAATGAGATTATTTTTGAAAACTATAATTACACGGTTTCCCAGTTTTCAAAAATATTAGGATACGATGAACAATTGGTGGAACTAAGACTGGAAACGTACCAGCAAATTTAATCAGGTATCTATCCATCATGGATTTGATATAAATGAAAATATTATAAGAAAGGGGAAACAAAATGGCTTTAATTAATTGTCCTGAATGTGAAAATAAAGTATCTGATCAAGCTGCTTCATGTCCACATTGTGGATTTGCTCTTAACAATAGTAATACTGAACATGAAGACACCGATATCAATGCTAGGAAATGTCCCAAATGTAATAGCAAGAATATCAATTATCAAAGGGAACAAAATACCAGTATTGGTGGTGGTATACATAAAATAAACAGGACATCCGGTCATGGATGCTTGTACTGGCTATTATTCGGATGGTGGGTATGGATTTTTAAACTAATGTGGGAAATGTTAAAGTTTTTGTGTACATGTGGATTATCACTATTTTTTAGAAAGAAAAGCACTAAGGCTGCGGATGGACACACTATTTCCGCAAGTAAGAGCTTTAATAGAACAATGGCAGTATGCCAAAGTTGTGGACATAGCTGGAAAGTATAATTATATAACAAAAACCGCCCCTGCGCTAACAAGGACGGTTCACACAAGCAACTATTAACGGATGTAACGAATGAGAGAAGGGGATTAATGAGTAAGCCAAAAACAAAAGAGGATATAATTATCCACAAAAACAAAAGCATCAATAATTTTTCATCCTTTTTAGATACTATGATAGAAACACCCTCAGACCTTAAGCGTGCTGATTTAATCAGTTATTGGCTTAAAGACTTTCAATATTACATCTCACAAGAGAAAACATTTAATGCTTCAAAAATTAAATCCTATAAGCGAGGGGATGTAATTAAAGTAAATCTTGGTTTCAATGTTGGAAGCGAACAAGGCGGTCTTCGTTATGCGATAGTATTAGATAAAAACAATAAGCATAACTCGAAAACTATTACAATAGTTCCTCTCACCTCTCAAAAAGAAGAAAAGGCAATATATGAAAGAGATATCGACTTAGGACGCGAATTATATAATCGATTAAAAGCAAAATATGATTCTTTCGTTGATGAATTATCAAAAGAACGTTCTGACCGTAATGAGTCGATGAAAAGAGCGAATGCGATTCTCACTACATTATTAGACATTTCTCGCGATACACAGGAGGATGCCGGCTCATTTAAACAGCTTATTTTACAAGCACAAGAATTAATAGATGCACAGAGTGAAGCTTTAAGTTTGCTCCAAGAAAAAGAGAACGATTTGAAAAAAATTAAATTAGAACTTCACAGAATGAAAGACGGCAGTATTGCAAAAATTGAGCAAATAACTACTATTAGTAAACAACGCATATTTGACCCTCGAAAAAGTGCTGATGTTCTTGCCGGAATACGTTTTTCTGATACTGCAATGAACAAAATCAACGAAAAAATTAAAGAATTATACATATTTTGATTGACCGCGAGCATATTATGTTCTATAATAACAATGTCAGATGGAGTAATTCATCTATAAACTGTGCCTATAGGGCATTAAAAAAGACTGAAGTTATTATCAAGAAACCTCGCACAATGCGGGGTTTCTTTCGTTATAACCAACAGTATATAACATAAAAATCGCCCTAGTGCTACCAACACCAGGGCAACTAGATACCATAAACGGATGTATCCGCTATAATATCCCTAACAAATGATAATATAGCATATTTTGGTGCATCCATCAAGTAGGGTGTATTTTTTATACCCAAAAATAAGGAGATTATAGTTATGCCAACAGCAAGAAAATTACCTTCCGGCTCATGGAGATGCCAAGTGTACAGTCATACTGAAGATATTGTGCAAAGTGATGGGACTATTAAAAAGAAACGAGTCTACAAATCATTTACTAGTGATATCCCCACAAATAAGGGAAAACGTCTCGCAGAACAAGCCGCTTCCTCCTGGGCCGCTGAAAAGGAAAGCGCAAATCGAATAGATGATATAACGCTCGGAGAGGGAATTGACCGTTATGTAAAGGCGCGCGAATCCATACTCTCTCCACGAACTATTACAGATTATAAACGGATTCGGAACAAGGAATTGCAAAGTATTATGGGTATAAAAATACCTCTCATTACCCAAGAAGAGATACAAGGAGCTGTAAACGTTGATGCACAAACACGATCACCTAAAACGGTGCGAAACAGTCACGGTTTAGTTTCTGCAGTATTAAGTATATATAGACCGAACTTTGCTCTCAAAACAACCTTTCCGCAAAAAGTAAGACCTGATATATATGTGCCTTCCGAAACAGAAATAAAGGCATTGCTTGCTTTTGTAGTAAATACCGATATGGAACTCCCTATCCTTTTAGCTGCTTTTGGTCCTATGAGACGGGGAGAAATATGCGCTCTTGAATCAAAAGATATATCCGGTAATATTGTTCATGTTTGTAAAAACATGGTTATTAACTCTGACAGGCAGTGGGTTATAAAGTCTCCGAAGAGCTACGCCGGGGATCGCTATATAGATTATCCTGATTTTGTTTCTGATAAATGGAAAGGTATAGAAGGAAGGATTGTTAAGTTAAGCCCAAATGATATTACAAGAACGTTTAAGCAGATACTTAAAGATGCAGGGCTTACACATTTCAGATTCCATGACTTACGCCATTATTCTGCAAGTATACAGCACGCCCTTGGAATTCCAGATAGTTACATAATGCAGCGCGGCGGTTGGGGGAATGATGGCACATTAAAAGAAGTATATCGGCATACAATATCTGACCGAAGCAAGGAAATGAATACCCTTGCAAATAACTATTTTTCTTCGCTATGCAACACGAAATGCAACACAAAATAAAAAGATGCCGATATAATCGACATCTTGTACTGCTGGTGACCGGACTTGAACCGGTACGGGATCGCTCCCGAAGGATTTTAAGTCCTTTGCGTCTGCCTATTCCGCCACACCAGCATATGAATAATATGATATTAGGGTCAAAAGGTATTTTGATCCTAATAAATGGATGGAGGTGGATTCGAACCACCGAAGCAATTTGCAGCAGATTTACAGTCTGTCCCCTTTGGCCACTCGGGAATCCATCCATATCAGAGATACCTGACAATATACATTTATATCATATCGCTATTTAAATTGCAAGAAATTTTTTGTCTGTTTCTTCTTATATTTTAAGATAACTGCCGATGTAGGCGGAAGCGTCAGACTGACCTTGCCGGAAACGATGGGGTATTCCTTCATTTCCGTATTATAGCCGCATTCTCCCGTGAAGATCAATTGATTCATTACCCCTTCCCTCGGTGTTCCTAGATACCATACCTGAATCTCTTGCATTATCTCAACATCGCTATTATTAACTACAACTAACGATTGTTCCTCTTTGTTGAAGCGCCCATATGCCAGAACATGTCTGGGAGTTTCCTTGTACCACTTCACAGATCCGGTAAGGAACTCCTTATTTCTCTTATGTATCTGAATGATTGCTTTGTGGAAGTCAATTAATTCCTTATCTTCCTTGCCCCACGGGTAAGTTCTCCGGTTATCAGGATCAGTAAATCCCTTAACACCGGCTTCATCACCGTAATATATCGTAGGCGCTCCCGGCCAGGTCATCTGTACCACAACGGCCTCTCGTAGAACAGCTTTATTCACACCCTCATCCGCAGCATGAGAGCCTATAGTATTCGTTCTGCCTACCTTTTGGTTCGTTCTTGTCAGGAAACGGGAGTGATCGTGGTTAGATAGCTCATTCATAGAGATATACATAGAAGGCATCGTCATATTTACGCTATTATATATCATAGCTCCCCAGAAACTTTCCACATTCCCATACATATCTTCTCTATAATCATCACTATGCTTCTGCATTCCTGTCAGGAACCACGTAAGCGGTTCCATAAAAGCATCATAATTCATAATGGTATCCCATTCATCGCCATGAAGCCAATCTCTCGGATTACCATAATGCTCAGCCAGCACTATCGCATTAGGATTCGCTTCCTTGACGGATTGATAGAATTGCTTCCAAAAGTAATGATTATATTCCTGAGAATGCCCGAGATCAGCCGCCACATCAAGACGCCATCCATCTGCGTTGTAAGGCGCGGATACCCATTTCTTAGCGATGCACATCACATAATCAAATAATTCCTTAGAGCCTTCGAAATTCAGCTTCGGGAGGGTATCATGTCCCCACCATCCATCATAAGTTCCATTATAAGGCCAGGCATACTTATCATGAAAGATGAAATAGTTATGATAAGGGCTGTTCCTATCCACATAAGCACCTTTTTCGTAGCCCTCTGCATTCTCATAGATTCTCTCTCTATCCATCCATTTATTGAAGGAGCCGCAGTGATTGAATACTCCATCTAATATAACCTTCATTCCTCTGCGATGGGCTTCCTCCACTACTTTAATGAAGAGTTGATTGCTCGCCTCCAAATTAGCCTTATTCGTTACTCTGTTGATGTATTTGGATGCGAAACGATTCTCCACCCCCGGTGTCAGGAGTTCTCCTTTATCCTCTACAATCTTCCCGAAATGGGGATCGATATAATCATAATCCTGAATATCATATTTATGATTAGAAGGGGATACAAATAAAGGGTTGAAGTAAATAACATCTACCCCTAAATCCTGTAAATAGTCCATCTTATCCAAGACACCCTGCAAATCACCGCCATAGAATTCCCTTATGCCTATTGCTGCCGGGTGCTTATCCCAATCTTCTACCTTTACCGTATTTTCTCCTATATAGCGGTATTCATTGGTCAGAACATCATTCGAAGGATCTCCGTTACAGAAACGGTCCACATAGATTTGATACATAACCGCTCCCTTTGCCCAATCAGGAGTCTTATAGCCCGGAATAAGCCGGAAATCCAATTCTTTGCTTACGCTCTTAGAGGCGCCGCCATAATTATAATAACAAATAATCTTACCCGCATGGATTTCAAAATAATAAGAAATCTCCCTATTCTCCAACTGCACGGTATGGGAATAGTAGTCAAAATAATCATCCGATTCCGATTTCATCATGAGATGATTCTCATTATCACATACGAAAAACACCTTATCCACATTATTTCTCTTAGTCCTGATCCTTATGGTTACTTCTCCATAAGCACTCGGTTCTGCCGGCGACACATAATCCTCTGTCATATCACTAAACAAAGCTTTCATATTAAAAATGGGGCGCATCCTCGATATATAATGCTGATTATATTCAGCCCTGGAAAACCCATCAATATCCATATTTATTCTCCTAAGTTCCAAATCATATTTCACAGATGAAAATCATCCACAATTTATTTTATACTATATATTACGGACATTCAAGCAATTCTATACACCCTTAATTCCGTTACTGTTCACTTCGTGAACAGTAAAAAAGGCAGCCTTTCGATCCGCTGCCTTTTTTAGAGAAGGTATTTCTTTCTTATGGGGTATAGCAAAAAACTATATAATGTATTGGGGGGGTTACAAGTAGTATAATAGCATAGCCTACGTTTTGCGTAAATGCCAAGGATTCACAAATATTACAAAAATGACTTTCTATTTTTGTGTATTTTTTACAATCAATCAAATAATGCTTCAAACTCTTCACGAGAAATCTTTTCTTTTTCCAGAAGTAACTCTGCGCACTTATGAAGGATCGTTATATTTTCTGCAATAATAGCCTTCGCCTTATCATAGCAATCACTTATGATTCCCTTCACTTCCCTGTCAATCTCTCCCGAAACCAACTCACTATGACTCTTCGCATGAGCAAGATCACGTCCAATGAATACTTCATCATCGTCATCATCATAGTTAATCACACCTATATTATCGGACATACCATATCTTGTCACCATTTTTCTGGCCACTTTAGTCGCTTTCTTAATGTCGCTGGAAGCTCCCGTTGTAATATCATCGAAAATAATCTCTTCCGCAATACGTCCGCCCAGTGATACCATAATATCTTGCATCATCCTGCCTTTAGTCCAGAACATCTCATCCTTTTCCGGAAGAGGCATTGTATAACCTGCTGCCCCAAGCCCTGTAGGGATAATCGATACGGTATATACCGGGCCCACATCCGGCAGCACATGGAATAGAATCGCGTGGCCTGCCTCATGATATGCAGTGATCTTCTTTTCCTTATCGGATATGATACGGCTGCGTTTCTCGGCACCAATACCTACCTTAATGAAGGATTTCTTAATATCTTCTTGTTTTACGAATGCACGATTTTCCATAGCTGCGGTAATCGCAGCTTCATTCATAAGGTTTTCCAAATCAGCACCGGTAAACCCTGCCGTCGTCTGCGCAATCTGCTCCAGGTTGACATCTTCTGCAAGAGGCTTATTTCTGGAATGTACCTTCAGAATTTCTTTTCTTCCGCGTACATCAGGTGCGCTAACCGTAATCTTTCTGTCAAAACGTCCCGGTCTTAAAATAGCCGGATCTAAAATATCCACACGGTTCGTCGCCGCCATAACGATAATACCTTCGTTAGCACCGAAACCGTCCATTTCCACCAACAATTGATTCAGCGTCTGCTCTCTTTCATCGTGGCCTCCGCCCATACCGGTACCACGCCTTCTCGCCACCGCATCGATCTCATCAATAAATACAATACAAGGAGAGGACTTTTTCGCATCTGCGAACAAATCACGCACTCTGGATGCACCGACACCTACGAACATTTCCACGAAATCAGAACCGGAAATGCTGAAAAACGGTACATTTGCTTCTCCGGCAATGGCTTTTGCAAGCAAGGTTTTACCGGTTCCCGGCGCGCCTTCAAGAAGCACACCCTTAGGAATTCTCGCGCCAACCTTTGTGAACTTGCCCGGTTCTTTTAAAAAGTTGATAATTTCTTCCAACTCCTCTTTCTCTTCCTGAAGCCCTGCCACATCTTTTAATGTAATCTTATTATTCAAGGAAAGTCTGGCACGGCTCTTGCCGAAGTTCATCATCTTTCCGCCGCTGCCGCTGTTCGCATTCTGGGAATTCATCATAACGAAAAAGAAAACTCCCACTACCAGCACAAGAAGCAGAGGAAACATGCTTGTCATAAACCAATTATCCCTCGGGATATCCTTTACTTCCGGGTCCAGTCCATAGGATACGAGCACTTTCTCTATTTCATTTACATCCGTCGCATATAGCGTTCTTTCTTCACCATTGCTTAGAGCTACCCTGATAATACCGGTGGGCGTCTCCTTGTTCGGCTGAATCATCGCCTCCAGAATGGAACCCTCTTCCAGATCCTTCGTCAATTCCCCTCTGGTATAATCAGTTTCCTGCCCATTTAAGCTTCTAAACATCCACGCCGCCAGAAAAAGAAGGCTTAGGATAACTAAAAAATACGTATTTAAATTCTTCTTATTATTCAAAATCAACCTCCTGTCTACATTCGGTCATCCTGTCCGGTATGCCCGATTTTCATGCAGACATTTTACAACCGAAATAATATCTCTTGTATCAATCAAGCTCGACTACGCCGATATAGGGAAGATTCCGATATCTCTGATCATAGTCGAGTCCATATCCTACCACGAATTCATCCGGAATCTGGAAACAGGTATAATCCACATCCACTTCCACAACTCTGCGCTCGGGCTTATCGAGCAGCGTACAGAGCTTAAGACTCTTCGGTCCCCTATCTTTAAGCATCTCGAGAAGGTAGCTTAATGTTCTTCCGGAATCGATAATATCCTCCACTACGAGTACATCTTTATTCTCCAGAGGTTCATCCAAATCCTTCACGATTCTTACAACACCGCTGGATTTCGTCTCGCTTCCATAACTGGATACCGACATGAAATCGAGGGATACCGGCACTGTAATTCTCTTAGCCAGCTCGCACATAAAGAAGCTTCCGCCCTTCAGAACACACACAAGATGTACTTGCTTCCCTGCATAATCTCTGCTAATCTGCTCACCGATCTCCTGGATTCTCTTATCTACTGCTTCTTCCGACAGCATAACTCTTACTCTTTCTGACATTTAAAAAGTCCTCCTCTTAATCGTACCTCTAAGATACTTTTTGTATATTCTGTTACTTTATAGTATTGGCTAATGCGGTAGCCGGGCACCCACAACACATGACTGCCCTCCGTCAGCACATAAAGTTCCCCTCTTTGGCTTTTGGGGATTTTCTCCCCTATCATATAATTCTTTAAGGTTTTCTTCGACAAATCTTCATTGATTGTAAGATAGTCCCCAGTTTCTCTTTGGCGAAACGCTAAAGACCTAGTTATTCTATCATAGTCGAACCATTTCGTATATGATTTTTCAGGAATAATTTGAGTTTTTTCATAAGAAAATACAGAAAATTCCACCTCTCCCAGTCCCGGTACCTGTACCGTTCCGGGAATAGATATTGCAAGAGCCGGTCCTTTTTCCTTCGCCTTACAATGACCATTTCCAGCTATAGACGTTCCTATCGTAAGACTGCCGTATTCCTTTGTCGCTATCAGTCCGTAGGGCAGGGATATTTGTTTGCTGCCCTGTCTGTTTAACAATTTTCTGATATCTTCGATATGAACGGAAGTAATGTCTCTTCTATGCCCCGTCAATTCTTCTAAGCAGCGAAGGAGCACTTGCTTTTGCATAAAAGGTTCTTGCAGCGTCAACACATCTGCCCGAAGCACAATTGCGTCTGCCTTACTATTAATTACTTCTCTGGCCTCTTCCTTTTGTTCGGTTCCTTCTATCGTCACTTTACAGGATTCATATATTTTTTCCGCTTGTTTCCGAATATATTCTTCCGTTTCCAGAAGCATATCGGCAGCTTCCCACATATGTTCCGATGCCCCCTTACAGATTTCCCTTTCCGCAAAAGGAAGTATGTGGTTACGTATCCGGTTCCTTGTATAAGTATCCTCCAGGTTCGTCCTGTCTATACAGAAAGGAACTCCTTTTTCCGCCAGGTACTCTTCGATTTCCTCTCTATGCAGGCATAACAGCGGGCGTATAACATTCTCTCTCACCGGTTTTATTCCACTGGCTCCTGCAAGCCCGGTCCCCCTGAACAGATGAAACAGCATGGTTTCCACCCGGTCTCCCGCATTATGGGCCACTGCAATTTTACCTTTGCCTTTTGTTTGCTCCTTCAATACCTTAGCAAAGGCAAAATATCTCACTTTCCGTCCGGCTTCTTCTTCGGATAACTTCTCTCGTTTCGCATATGCTCTTACATCTTCCTCAACCAGAAAAAAAGGAAGGCCTCGTTCCTTACACAACTGCCCTACATAATCTGCATCCCTCTTTGCTTCTTCCCGGAATCCATGATTTACATGAACAACAACTAGATGTATCGGTACTTCCTTCGCTATTTCACAGAGCATAAGCAAAAGGCATACAGAATCAGCGCCGCCTGACACCCCTGCTACAACAGTGTCATCCGGCACTAACATCTCATACTTCTTCATATATGCTTTTACTTTTGAAAAGATTCTTCCGTTCATTTTCTTCCTGTAGTTACTGTTCACACCTATGGTGCTCACAGTAACAATATCACACAAATTGCATAAAGAACATGCAATTTGGCGTCTGCTAAACTCGGGATTTTGTGCACATCGTGCACAAAACACCTCGCGGAATAGTACCTGTGAACAGTAACTTCCTGTATGCTGCTGTTTCTACTATATTAATTACTGTAACGGCTCAGTACCCTCACAGTTACATATTACTCTCTATATTAGTCAATTTATTACAAAAAAGCAACGCCTATCATAAATTCTCCCAGATTCCCGTCACCATCACTGTCATATCATCACGGATTCTCCCCCGGCTCTGATGTATACAGAAGTTCAGAATATAATTAGCCATTTCCCCCGGATTCTTTAATTCTGCCTTCCCGATCACCTCCGGAAGTATCTCTTCTCCCATTCCTTGAGAGAGCGCATCCAGAATGCCGTCTGATAACATAATAATGTAATCTCCATCTACCAAGCGACGCCTCGTCGTCTCCATATCCATTTCATAGAATACTCCAAGGGGCAGGTTTCTGGCAGAAATCTGATCTACCAAGTGCTCTCTTTTAATATAAGACGGAGCGGAGCCAATCTTAATGAATTCACACACCCCTGTATAAAGATCGATCTGACACAAATCCAATGTAGACATATTCTGTGCCTCACCGCCTGCAATCAGAGAACCATTGATCATCTGCACGGCAGTTTCTTTGCTGAATCCTGCCTCCAGGAACTTCTCAATCAAATCCACGACAAACTCGCTATCCTTGCACGCTTTCTCGCCGGAACCCATTCCATCGGACAATATCGCGGTTGAAATCCCTTCTCTCACCTCTACAAAGGCATAATTATCCCCGGATATGCTCTCCGTCTCCTTCACCGCCCGGGCAACCCCTGTCAAAATGTGAAATCCAGGCTCCTCCACATATTGGTAACTATTCCAATCCCTACTCACGAATATGGGGCAATTCTTTGCCGGTATAAATCGAAAGTTAAGAAGAACCGATAATAGATTCCCTATTTCTTCCACCGAAGGTGCCGCTCCTTTGGCCGCGCGCATCGTAAGACTCAGTACCTTATGCCTGTCCTCCTTTTCCAGCATATATACATCCTTTAACAATACATCCTCTTCTTTTAGCGCATGTGAGAGCTGTTTTATTTTACGCTCATTCATTGGAATCACTTTATAGGATTCCTGCGCCACCTGAGTCATAATCTGTGCCATTTCATTTAAATGCCCGGCCATCAAATCCCGATTCTCCACAAGCCTCCTTCTCCATAAGACTTCCTGCCTGTCATCTGCATTCTCCGTTTGTTCTTTTTCTTCACTTTGCATATCGCTAAATGTAGTCGCCAGATCCCGAAAAGAATCTGCATACATCAAAAGTTTCCTTTTTCCATATTCAGGTAATACACTGTCAAAGGGCGCCTCCCCATTTACAAGCTGTTTTTTCATTACGCATCCCTCCATCATAATATCCATTACACGTTGTTCCTGTAAGGGAATATTATACAAGATGCCATATGCCGTATTTGTCAAAACGGGTATGTGAAATCATTTTTTATTGCGACAAAAAATGCAGACACCGCTTCTTTTCGGTTATCTGCATTCACTCTTCATTCTTAAAGATAATCTCGCCTTCGTGCACTAGTCCCAGCTTATCTTTGGCTACTTCCTCGACGTATTTCTTAGTCTGCGTATATTTCTCGTATTCCGCAATCTCCTCTGTACGCTTCTCTTCTTCTGCAATCTGTTCCGTAAGCATCTGCTCTTTCGCCTTATACATCGCAAGCTTCTGCTTCAGTTCGATACTGTTAATCGCTACTACGACAAGCATCATAACGATTACCGTGGTAACCAGAAACATACCAAACCTATTCTGATTTTTCTTCCGGTAAGCTACCCGCCTCGCCATAATAATTCCCATACCCTTCCTGTCTGAATACAACTCCAGGTTACTCCACACTCAATGCTTACATACTGTCATTTTAAGCATTTTTATCAGAATCGTCAACTTCTTTTTCGCATATCTTGCCAGCTTCTTCTGTTTCCTGATAAAAGCACCTACCAGTTTCCCTATCCGCTGCAGCAGCCTTTTCACCGGTCTCCAGATAAAACCTACTATTTTTCCCAGAAGTTCGATCTCCTTTTGAATGCAGACTGATACAATATGTACGAAATGATTTCCTACCGTCTTTTTGTAGAGCAGCATTCCAAGTGCCGCGCCAAAAACAGCAAACCATCTGAGAATTCCGTTATTCTCCTTATATAGCATATAGAAAACAGTAATAGCGCATACCATCCAGAAAATAAGATCCTCCAGCGATATGAAGAAAAGATTGTGCCTGACAATCCTTCTTATTATGAGCAGGAAGTCATATGCGAAGGTGATAATAATTCCCATAAGAATGGAACTGAATAGAAAGTACACTTCATTAATAATATCCTGGCTCAGACTCATACTCCACCTATTTAAACAATCTGGAAATAAGGGATTCTCCCTTGCTGCCGTATCCCGTCACTTCAGAATAAGTGAAGCTGTCTATTTTTCCATCGATATCCACTTCTCCTTTATCCAGCGTCAAACGGCTTACATGTAAGTCTCCGCCCTTTATCATGAGCATTCCCTGGTCGGTTTCCAGCAATACCTCTTTGATATCGAAGGAAAGTACATCGCTTACTCCACTGATAGTACATGTCCGCCTGTTAGTAAGCATTAATTTATGAGTACGCTGTTTTGCGGTACTTAAATCTTCCATAAGAAAAACCCCTCCTACCTCATATTTCTCTTATAGATTATATGAGGGGTTCTTTTTAAATATACCAGTAACTATTTAGTACCTACTGGATAGTTACATATACCGAAACAGTTCTTTCGCTTCATCCTTTTTCACAGTCTCTTGTACATCAAGCACTTCTACCTTAACTTCCTTATTACCGAATTGAATAGCGATAATATCACCCTGCTTCACATTAGTGGAAGCCTTCGCCGGTTTATCGTTAATAAGCACTCTCCCGGCATCACATGCTTCATTCGCCACCGTACGCCTCTTAATCAGGCGAGAGACCTTTAAATATTTATCAAGCCGCATAGAAATACCTCCTTAAAACAAAGAGAACCTGCTAACAGGTTCTCATAAAAGTTCGCTTATTATTATGCGTTAACCATATCCTTTAAAGCCTTACCAGCTTTAAACTTAGGAGCCTTGGAAGCTGCAATCTTCATAACTTCGCCGCTCTGAGGATTTCTACCTTCTCTTGCTGCTCTCTTGGAAACTTCAAATGTGCCGAAACCAACTAACTGCACTTTACCATCTTTCTTTAATTCTTCTGCTACAACATCCGTAAAAGCTTTCAGAGCCTTTTCTGCATCCTTCTTTGATAATTCGGCCTGCTCAGCGATAGCTGCAACCAATTCTGTTTTGTTCATTTTGAACTCCTCCTATTATTTATGAGTTTTCATATTATTCTTGTTAGAACCTTCCCATAGGAAACGCCTATAAATATTTATAGACGTTTTCCCTCTGTTTGTCAAGGAAAATCTGGCTTTTTTGCCCTATTTTTCAAGGTTTTTCTATTGATTCACATTTATCTATCATATCTTCAATCCGATCATTCAAAAGCTGCTCTGCATTGACTTTATATTGTCGTGAAATATCGGCTATCTGGAGCATAATATCGCCAATGATTTCATCTATCCCCTCAGCCTTTTCGCCGGGATTATATTTCGCCAATTTTTCAATGTTTTCACGCATATTATCTATATTTATACTATAATCTGTGCTAATACCATAGAGCTTGTCCATCTTTTTCAGAACCTTAGAAGCCCTTACTAAGGAAGGAAGTTCTCTTGGAATCTCCCTAAGAGGGGATTCAATCCAATCCTTTCCTTCCTTTTCTTTCTTCTTAATTTCCTCCCAATTATCCCTAATCTCATTATGGTCATTTGCCTCCATATCGCCAAATACATGTGGATGACGCCGTACCATCTTCTCGCTAATTTCATGAATCACATCTTCCAGGGTGAAAAGCTTCTCTTCCTTCGCGATCTGCGCATGCATCACTACCTGCAAAAGAATATCCCCCAACTCCTCACGCATATTCTCCGCATTCCCTGTTTTATCATAAATACGAATGGAGGCTAGCAGCTCTGCTGCCTCCTCCATCATACAGGGCTTTAAGCTCCCATGAGTCTGCACCCTATCCCATGGGCAGCCGTTCTCGCTCCTTAAAGCCTCTACTATATTTATAAAATCATCCAATGAATACTTTCTATCCATTTTAATAGCCATACTTAACTCCTAATTCGTAACTGTTCAGACCTGCTGAATAGTTACCCTAATTCCCACTTACTGAATTACCGCTTGTGGTTGCATTACCGCTTACCGAATTCGATGGATTGCCGGGTACCGCATTCCCACTTACCGTAACGCTATCTTCTTTTACAAGATCAGTAAACGAGTAGGTCACATCTTTTTCTTCTTCGTCTATGGATATCGTATAACTCTTCGTCACATAGCCTTCTTTTCTAAGCGTGATCATATGTGTGCCTGCTTCCTTCTTGAAGTTAACAGGAGACATTCCCACATAAACGCCATCCAGATATACTTCCACATCGGAAGGAGAATCGATATATACTCTATAGGAACTCGTCAGCTCATTGCCGGATACGCTGGAGGAATCCTTCTTATCTCCAGCCTCCGCTTCCGCTTCCTCTAAGGTTACGCTTATACTCGCCAGTTCCTGACCAACCTTAATGTATTGAGTGATGGAATCATAACCTTCCGCTTTCGCAATCATCTGGTGTACGCCGTATTCTATCTCCACCGGTCCACTAATATCCACCTCTTGCCCGTCGATATAGACAGAAGCTTCTCCCGGCGTTATGGCGAAAATAATCTTGCCCACCTTCGGAGCCTGAGCCTTCACATCACTTACATCCAAAGTAATTTCCTGATTCCGGTAGATGGTCACTCTCTTGATTTCATCGATACCGCTCGCTGTCAAATGTACATCGTAGGTTCCTTCCGGCACCGCCAGAAGCATATCCTCCTGTATCTGTGAAATCACGCTCTGCCCAACCTCTATCCAGCCGCCCTTCAAATATTCTTCATTGCTTAATCGAAGATAGCCATGCCCCTTTTCCACAGTCACACTGTATACTGTATTGCCAATGCCGCTTATTGTAACAACATCGCCCTTTATAATATCCTCTATCTGTGCTTCTTTCCCTTCCGAGATAACGATCACATCTCTTCGAAGGTTATAAACATTGCTGCCAATCTCCGCACTTCTATTCAATACGTCGAAATTATATTTCTCCACCTGATCGAAAATCCATGCACTTTCCGACAATTTCATCTGTGTCAGTCTCTTTTTGGCTTTCAAGAAAGTTACATCTACAATATCGCCTTCCTTCATCTGCGACATCGCCATGGCACTTCCATATTTATCTAAAATCACTGTCGTCCCATCAAAGGACAACGTATAGCTTCTTCCTGTCTCAATATTTAAAAATGTAATATTATTTTCTTCGGTATTCAACGTCTCTATAAGTGCCGTATCTACCGAATCATAGGTTCCAGGCGACGCTATAACGAATCCGGAGTCATAGCTTTCATATGCAGCCTCCCTTGCCATACCTACGCTGCCATCCACCGATATACCTCCAGCTACGACAACACCTGCAGTCAGTAATAAAATCACTGCACCTGTAAAAATTACAGGCTTGCTCTTTATGATTCTCTTAAAAAAAGTGCTGCCCATGGATACCTCCTCATTCGTATGTTGTGGTTATTATATAGTTACTGTTCATGATACACTTATGAACAGTAACATTATATACTAAGATACTTCAAAAGAAAAGCTTCCATAAGTATTTTTATAATTTTCCAAAAAGCTTACTTTATCGGGTTCCTGCAAAAGAAGCTTCTCCAATTTTTCTAAATTGCGTCCGGGAATCCACGCTTTGCCTGAATTATAATAAAAGTTTACTATTTTCCAGAACTTCTCCGGATAAATAAGGCGGTAATAAAGCAACATATAATCTTCCCTCGTCATTCTTCGCTCACTGTTATAAGCATCTAGCAAGGCGCTTCCAAGCTCCGCGGACCAGCCGCTCTTTTCCAATAGTTTACGCATGAACAGGTACAAATCGCGAACGGGATTATCGCGGACGCACTTTTCAAAGTTAATAATGGCAAAGTCAGAACTTTTCTCATTCAAAGAAAGAATATTATGATATTGATAATCACCGTGGCACACGATGCGGGATTTCACTTTGGCCGCCTGAGGAGTTTCTTGCAAATAGAAACGCGCCTCTTCCGTCACCTGTAAGGCAAGGTCGAAGAAATAATCGTAATGCTTTAACAGGAAAATCTCAAAATTACTCTTTTGACTTTTATCCCGCAGAAACTTCCTGACCTTACGAAGTTCTTTGTTATGCTTCTCATACTCCTTATTAATACAAAAGCCCACATCATCATAACTTCCTTCAAAGACAGGCATATCAGAAGCATTATGAAGGTGGGCAAGTGTCTTGACAGCTTGTATACATTCCCTCGTATCGCGAATGTTACATTCCCTTCCTTCAAAATATGTTTTTAATATGTAAGGTATTTTGTCTTGATCGTAGACAATCAGTTCCCCTTCTTTGGATTTCAGGATAGATTCCACCATCTGAAAACCCTGCTCTTTTATTACGGTAAGCAGTGCATCCTGAAACATAATCTTATCCTTCGGCCCTGCATATTCTTTCAGAATAAGCAACCCCTTATCGGATTCACATAAAATTGCTCCCCGCCCCTTCCAAGTACGAAGCACATCTATCTCATAATTTTCAAGCACACTGACTGCCCTGTCATTCACATGAATACCCCCCATATCGTAGTTCTATCCTATCTTATGAGATAATGGGGTAAAGTATTCACATATTGTTACCATTCAACCTATCAGCCTCATAGTAACCGCATATTCCAAAAGCTTCTCCTTCGTGTTAAGTTCCGGCTCCTCCAATACCGCTTCCAGCAATTGATTCAGCACTTCACCCAACTCTTTTCCCGGCTTCATGCCCGCTTCTATCAAGTCCCTTCCCGTTACAGCCAGAGTCTTAAGACAAACACACTCTCCTGCCATCCGCACATCCGTATAGATTCCTTCCAGAAGGGTAAGGTGATTTAACTTCTCATCTCTTTTATAACTGCTCTGTGCCAGGATATCGGCACGCTTTACGGCAATATAACCTGGGAAGATATCTTCTCCCATCTTATTGATAGCCCTTCTAACTTCCCGGGGAGATACCGGTATATCATAATCATGGTAGCGTACAAGCTTCACTACCTTATCCATCGTATCATTATCAAATTTCAGGCGGTGAAGCACTTCTTTCGTAATTCGTTCACTCGCCGGCACATGGCGGTAGAAATGATCAATACCGTCGGAATCCGTAGTTCTCGTCTCCGGCTTCCCCATATCATGGAACAGCATAGCAAGCCGCAATACCTTATCGGCTTCCACCATCTTCATAGAATATAACGTATGCTCACCAACTGAATAGCTATGATGAGGGTTATTCTGTTCCGTCTCCATACAGCGATCGAATTCGGGCAGGACAATCTTCGTAATCCCTGTTTCATAGCATGTCCGAAGGTCATCCGGATGCTCAGAAACCAACAGCTTTATCAATTCTGTCCGGATTCGTTCCGCACTGATATGGATTAGATTCTCCGCCATCTCTTCTATCGCTTTCTTCGTATCATCATCGATGGCATAGCCAAGCTGGGCTGAGAATCGCACTGCCCTCATCATACGAAGCGCATCCTCAGTAAAACGCTCCCTCGGGTCGCCCACACAGCGAATCAGCCCTCTTTCTATATCTTCCATGCCACTAAATACATCGACCAGCCCATATCTATCATTATATGCCATAGCATTAATGGTAAAGTCTCTTCTTCGCAGGTCCTCTTCGATATCAGAGGTAAAAGTGACCTCCTTCGGATGCCTGCTGTCCTCATACTCTCCATCAATCCGGTAGGTGGTCACCTCGAAGCTTTCTTTATCCATAAGAACAGTTATCGTTCCATGCTGCAGTCCGGTATCCACAGTTCTCCTGAATAGTTCTTTTATCTTTTCCGGCTTAGCCGAAGTCGTAATATCCCAATCATCCGGCAGGCGTCTCAGGAGGGAATCCCTCACACAGCCGCCCACCGCATATGCCTCATATCCCGCATTCTCTATGACCGTTATTATCTCTTTCACCTTTTCCGGCAGTTCAATTATCATACAAATAGTCAGCCCTTTCCTACGGTGATGGGATGTTCACTATATCCCTTACACTAACCGCTCCGTCTCCCTGGCGATGGCCATCTCCTCATCGGTAGGCACTATCATAGTTACTACTTTAGAACCCTCGTTGGAGAGAATGACTTCTTGACCGCGCAGTTTATTCTTCTCTTCATCGATATTAGTTCCGAGAAAACCAATATACTGTCCGATAAGCTGACGCACTTGGGAGTTATTTTCTCCTGCACCTGCAGTAAAAACGATGGCATCCACACCATTCATGGCTGCTGCATAAGCTCCAATATATTTTCCCACCCGATAAGCATAGGTGTCCAGAGCGATCTTCGCACTTTCATTTCCGGCCTCTGCTGACTCTGCCAGATCCCTAAAATCACTGGACAATCCTCCGGACAGCCCAAGCACACCCGATTTCTTATTGCAGATATCGATTACTTCTTCTGCAGATATCTGTTCCTTCTTACTAATGAATGAGATAATGGCTGGGTCCATATCCCCGCTTCTCGTTCCCATAATCAGTCCTTCCAATGGGGTCAAGCCCATAGAAGTATCCACCGATTCTCCATTTTTCACAGCCGATACGCTCGCTCCATTGCCCAAGTGACAGACAATAATCTTTAGATCCTTCCTATCTTTACCGAGAATCTGAGCTGCCCTTGCGGATACAAAGTCATGGCTCGTTCCATGGAAACCATAGCGGCGCACCTTATGTTTTTCGTAATATTCGTAGGGAAGACCATACATATACGCCTTTTTCGGCATCGTCTGATGAAAAGCAGTATCGAACACACCCACCATAGGTACATTCGGCATTACTTCCTTACAAGAGCGGATACCGATCAGGTTAGCCGGATTATGCAAAGGCGCAAGGTCACAACATTCCTCCACTTCCCGCTGCACCTCATCTGTAATAAGAACGGAAGAGGAGAACTTCTCTCCACCATGAACGATACGGTGCCCTACTGCATCGATTTCCTCAAGAGAGTGAATCACCCCTGTCTGCTCGTCCATTAGGCTCTCGATCATTAACTTCACTGCTGCTGTATGATCCGGCATGTCCTTTTCCCAGCGAATCTTCTCGCCATCTGCCGGCTGATGGATAATAGCCCCACCATTTATTCCAATTCTCTCACAAAGGCCTTTCGCCAATACTTCTTCACTTTTACTATTAATCAATTGATATTTTAAAGATGAACTTCCACAATTAATAACTAGTATATTCATACGTTTCTCCTTTTTTTTCCGCTTTCTATATAAATTTTTGTAAACAATATCCTTAGATATTCATTTTATTATACGAAAAATCATATTTTCATTCAAGCATTACCAACTAATTTCCTTTCTAACTTTATATCCAAATAAGTAATTACGAAATTCATTAACTTTCATAATTTTATATATAATTCATAAAATTAGAAGTAGAAAGAATCGTGGGAAAGATTTTTACAACTTATCTGGTTCGTAATCACCTATTTACATCCAAATTTAATATATATTTCTCGTTATATCTTTCACAATGATAATCCTTTATTTCTACTCGAATTTGTTTTATAATTTATATAATAAAAAGTACAAAAAGTGTAAAAAATCCTACTAGTAATAAGAATCCTAATATGGTACTATATAAAGATAGTAATCATTACTATTTTAGTGATTGCTTTTTGGACAAACAAAAGGAGGTTCCAACATGGCACGAACAAAGAAAACAATGGATGGTAATCAAGCTGCCGCACATGTGTCTTATGCATATAGTGATGTAGCTGCGATTTACCCAATTACCCCTTCCTCCACTATGGCGGAGGTGACGGACGAATGGGCTACTGAAGGTCGGAAGAATATCTTCGGTCAGACCGTTAAGGTGACGGAGATGCAATCAGAAGCCGGTGCTGCTGGTGCCGTTCACGGTTCCCTCGCTGCAGGTGCGCTGACAACTACCTTCACTGCTTCACAGGGACTTTTGCTTATGATCCCCAACCTGTATAAAATTGCCGGCGAACTCTTACCCGGTGTTTTTAATGTTGCGGCAAGAACCATAGCAACTCATGCGCTCTCCATATTCGGAGACCATTCCGACATATATTCTGCTCGTCAGACCGGTGTAGCAATACTTGCCAGCGGCAGCGTGCAGGAAGTTATGGATTTAACCCCCATAGCACACCTTACCGCAATTACGGGAAAAGTTCCTTTCATTAACTTTTTCGATGGTTTCCGCACCTCTCATGAAATGCAGAAGGTCGAAGTATGGGATTATGAAGATTTGAAGAGCCTTCTGGACATGGATGCTGTTATGGCATTCAGAAGAAATGCACTGAATCCAAATCATGCAAGAATTATGGGTTCCGCACAGAACCCGGATATCTACTTCCAGGCAAGAGAAGCAAGCAATAGCTATTATAATGCGTTACCTGCCATGGTAGAATCCTACATGGGCAAAATCAATGAAAAGCTCGGCACTAACTACGGCCTGTTCAATTATTATGGCGCTGAGGATGCTACTCATATCATTATTGCCATGGGTTCCGTATGCGAAACAATTAAAGAGACGATTGATCACTTGAATAAAAGCGGACAAAAGACAGGTCTTGTTGAAGTTCATCTTTACCGTCCTTTCAGCGCAGAACACTTGCTCAATGTGATTCCTGATTCTGTAGGTCAGATTACCGTACTTGACCGTACCAAAGAACCCGGTGCTATCGGCGAGCCTCTTTATCTTGATGTTATTGCAGCACTGCGCGATACGAAGTTCCACAACACTCCGGTTCTCTCCGGCAGATATGGACTCAGTTCCAAGAATACAACTCCCAGCCAGATCAATGCAGTATTCCAGAATACTCCTGAGAACGGCAAGAAAGTATTTACCATAGGTATCGTTGATGATGTTACTCATTTATCTTTGGATATTACAGAAAAGGTTCATGCTGAACCCGAAAGTACCATCGGCTGTAAATTCTGGGGCCTGGGCGGTGACGGAACAGTCAGCGCAAATAAGAGCTCCATTAAGATTATCGGTAACCATACCGACAAATATGTTCAGGCATATTTCGACTATGACTCGAAAAAGTCCAGAGGTATTACCGTATCTCATTTAAGATTCGGCGATGTTCCGATTCGTTCCACTTATCTGGTAGACCGTGCGAATTTCGTTGCCTGCCATAACCCGACTTACCTTCACAAGTACAATATGGTACAGGACCTGAAGGATGGAGGTACTTTCCTTCTTAACTGCTATTGGAAAGAGAAAGAATTGGATGAGTATATTCCCGGTCAGGTAAAACGCTATATTGCAGAACACAATATTAACTTCTATATTATCGATGCGATAGAAATCGGTAAAGAAATAGGATTAAATGATAAGATCAGTACGATCTTACAGGCGGCGTTCTTCCGCCTTGCCAACATCATTCCGATTGAGGAAGTTCGCCAGCTTATGAAGGATGCTGCTGAAGTGAGCTATCGCAAAAAGGGTGATAAAATCGTTCAGATGAACTTCGATGCTATTGATAGGGGTATCGATGGTGTTGTAAAAGTTAATGTACCGGATGAATGGAAAAATGCAGATTATGAACCATTAGATGCTTCACTGCTTCCTGACCGTCCGGAGGTTCTCGACTTCGTGGAACACATTCAGAAGCTTGTAAATGCTCAGGAAGGTAACTCTCTCCCTGTGTCTGCTTTCACTAAATATGCAGATGGTTCTACTCCCTCGGGAAGCGCGGCCCACGAAAGAAGAAATGTAACAACAGAAGTTCCTGAGTGGATTCCGGAAAATTGTATTCAGTGTAACCGCTGTGCATTCGTATGTCCTCACGCTGTTATCCGCCCTGCGGCTATGACAGAAGAAGAAAAGGCAAATGCACCGGAAGGTATGGAATTCCTGCCTATGCTCGGCATGCCTGGATATGTATTCTCCATCAATGTATCCGAGGTGGATTGTACCGGATGCGGCTCCTGTGCGAGCGTATGCCCGGGTAAACAAGGACAGAAAGCCCTTGTTATGTGCCCGATCAATGAGCACGAAGAAAGACAGCAGTATTTCGATTATGCGAAGTCTCTTCCTGTTAAGACAGAAGCTGTGGAGAAATTCAAAGAAACAACCGTAAAGGGAAGCCAGTTCAAACGTCCTCTGTTAGAATTCTCCGGAGCATGTGCCGGCTGTGGCGAGACCCCTTACGCGAGATTAGTTACACAATTATTCGGAGAGAGAATGTATATCGCTAACGCTACCGGCTGTTCTTCTATTTGGGGCAACTCCTCTCCTTCGACACCTTATACAACCAACGCATTAGGGCAGGGACCTGCTTGGTCTAACTCTCTCTTCGAGGATGCTGCTGAATTCGGTTACGGAATGCTTCTCGCTCAAAGAGCGATTCGCGGACGTCTGAAAGAAGAAATCGAAGCACTTGCAGATAGTGCAGGCGGCGAGCTTGCAGATGCTGCTAAAGGATGGGTAGACACCTTCTACAATGGAGCATTGAACGGAACAGCTACCGATAAACTAATTGCTGCCCTCGAAAACAGTCAGGCTGCCGAATCAAAAGAATTATTAAAAGAGAAGGATTTCTTCTCCAAGAAGTCTCAGTGGATCTTCGGTGGTGACGGATGGGCTTATGATATTGGCTTCGGAGGTCTCGACCATGTATTGGCAAGCGGGCAGGATATCAATATCATGGTAATGGATACAGAGGTGTATTCCAATACGGGCGGACAGTCCTCCAAGGCTACACCTACCGGTTCTATCGCTAAGTTCGCATCCGGTGGTAAGCTTGTGAAGAAGAAAGACCTTGCAAGCATCGCTATGAGCTATGGTTATGTATACGTAGCACAGATTGCCATGGGAGCAGACTACAACCAGACCGTTAAGGTTATCGCAGAAGCAGAAGCATATGACGGACCTTCCTTGATTATTGCTTATGCACCTTGTATCAGTCACGGAATCCGTTCCGGTATGGGAAGCTCACAGCAGGAAGAAGCTAAGGCTGTTGCATCTGGATATTGGCACTTATTCCGCTACAATCCGGCTCTTAAGGATGAAGGTAAGAATCCGTTTACCTTAGATAGCAAAGAACCTACCATCGCTTATGAAGAGTTCTTAGCTGGCGAGAACAGATATGATATGCTTAGACGTTCTAACCCTGAGAAAGCGGATGAATTATTCAGCGCTGCAGCTAAGGATGCAAAAGAACGATTTGAATATTTGAGCAGACTCGTGAAGTTACACAGTGTAGAGGAAGCTGAATAAATAGCCTTTTTATCGTTAAAGTTGCGAAGTAGCTGTTTATAAAACAACTGGTCATAAATAATTAGGTAACTAATTATTATAATATTTTAAAGAAAGGATATATGAATTATGAAAAAATATGTATGTACAGCGTGCGGTTATATCTATGACCCAGAAATTGGCGACTCCGATGGAGATATCGCTCCCGGCACACCTTTTGATGCGCTTCCGGACGAGTGGGTATGCCCTCTTTGCGGCCTCGGAAAAGATGCTTTTGAAGAAGCATAAAAATTGTAAATTGTAAAAAGAAACTGCCGGGAACGATAATTGCTCCCGGCAGTTTTTTACATCTATCAATTTTAATATGCTTTTCCCCAGTAAACCATTTTCTTTGCAGGCTTTCCACAGTATACACACGTATCCGATAAGCATTCCTGCTCATAAGGCATACAGCGGCTGGTAACGCTCATATCTTCTTTTATCTTTTCTTCACATTCCCTTTCTCCACACCACATCGCTTTTACAAATCCAGTTTTTTCTGAAAAAGTTTCTATAAACGCTTCCTTCGTTCTCGCTTCATAGGTATGAGATGCCAAATGTGCTTTCGCTTTGTAGTACATACTCTCCTGAACGCTTTTAAGAATATCCTCTACTGCTTTTTCCAAATCGTCCAGATTAACTTCCACCTTTTCTCCATTATCACGGCGGCAGATTATACATTTACCGGCTTCAATATCCTTCGGCCCAATTTCAATTCGAATCGGAATACCTCTCATCTCCTGCTCCGAGAACTTCCAACCGGGACTCTTATCGGAATCATCCACCTTCACACGGAAGTTTCCGAGCCTTGCTTTCAGTTCATAAGCCTTATCGAGGACACCCTCCTTCTTCTGCTGAATAGGAATAATCATCACCTGTGTAGGTGCCACCTTAGGAGGTAATACCAGACCAGAGTTATCTCCGTGTACCATGATAATAGCACCGATGATTCTTGTGGACATTCCCCAGGATGTCTGGTGTACATATTTCAACGTATTATCCTTATCTGTGAATTGAATGCCGAATGCCTTAGCGAATCCATCTCCAAAGTTATGGCTCGTTCCTGACTGCAGAGCCTTACCATCGTGCATCAGTGCCTCAATCGTATAGGTTGATTCCGCTCCTGCGAACTTCTCCTTCTCAGTCTTGCGTCCCTTTACCACAGGAATTGCCAATACATCTGCACAGAACTGCGCATATACATCGAGCATCTGTTCCGTTCTTTCCTGTGCTTCCTCTGCTGTACTGTGAGCCGTATGGCCTTCCTGCCATAAGAACTCTCTGGAGCGCAGGAATGGTCTCGTTTCTTTCTCCCAACGAACTACGCTGCACCACTGGTTATAAACTCTCGGCAAATCTCTATAGGAGTGGATATCTCCTTTATAAAAATCACAGAAAAGCGTTTCAGACGTCGGTCTTACACACATTCTTTCCTGTAAAGGATTCAAACCGCCATGAGTTACCCATGCCACCTCAGGTGCAAAACCTTCCACATGGTCTTTTTCCTTCTCTAAAAGGCTTTCAGGAATAAACATGGGCATATATACATTCTCCACCCCTGTCGCCTTGAACATATCATCGAGCTGCCTTTGAACCAATTCCCAGATTGCATAGCCTGCCGGCTTGAATACCATACAACCTTTTACATTGGAGTAATCGATTAACTCCGCTTTCTTCACAACATCGGTATACCATTGTGCGAAGTCTTCTTCCATAGACGTTATCGCTTCTACTAATTTCTTATCAGCCATTTCTTTCTCCTTTTTCTTTACTCCTTATTGCTCCCACTCTCGCGGTCAAATATCTTGGCAGCACAGCTTTTGCTTGGTGCGCTTAGCTGCACCTCCTGCACAGGGTACTTTTATTTTATAGGATTAGCAGTTTTACACTTTAATGTAACAAGGTCTTTCCTATTACACAAAAAAAGCCGAGCCTTCTGTCCCCAATAGGGACCGAAATCTCGGCGTTACCACCCTTATTAATGCTATGCGTCACAAGTAATCTATGCCCGCATCTTATTGCATTCCTCTTATCCTACCGTTAACGCCGGTGTTACGCCGTATTTTTTATTCATACGGAGCTCCAAGGCCGGTTCGGGATACTTTCGTAAGAACCTCACACCAAATGGCTCTCTCTCTGATACGCTCGCTAATCCGTACTATTCCTCTTCTTCGCTGCTTCCTATTTGTGATTTAGATTTTAGGAGAAAAATAAGAATTTGTCAACTGTTTCTTATAATCTCTTATAGACTTACCTGTATACTTCTTAAAACAGTTACTAAAATAATATGCGTCCGGTATCCCTACTGCCTCTGCTATTCTTCTTCCGTTTCCTTATATTCTAAAATATCCCCGGGTTGGCAATTCAGAACCCTACAGATTGCATCGAGCGTTGAAAATCGAATCGCACTTATTTTCCCTGTTTTAATTTTAGATAAATTAACATTGGAAATACCTACCTTATCTGCCAACTCATTTAAGGATATTTTACGGTCCGCCATTACGCGATCTAATCTTAAGATAATAGCCATCTATCATACCCCTTATCCAATTTATAATGTTTCGTCTTCATTTCGCTGCAATTCTACGCCTCTCCTAAAGATATCGCTTAATACAATAATAAGCAAACCAATAAATATCCACTGCAGCTCCAAAGGATTGTGAAAATATAACTTATGGAAGTTGAAAAATCCCAGAAGTAATTGCCTGATTAATTTCCCGAAAAATCCCATCAATATGAATATAATACCGATGTTTCTAATATAAGCCGGCATATCGGGAGAAAAAGGAGTATAAAAGTTATTAATTATTCTAAGTATCTTCCGCCCATAAATCATAATAGCAAGAAAGGGAATAGAATTGCTAATAATATAACTTACTCCTGCCGATAGAACGAAAATGGCATTATTCTCGATGGTATGGTAAAAGGGCATATCTTCAAACTTAACTTCCCCATATCCGATTAACATATTATATCTGTAGGAATATCCGGTATTCATTATAGATATCATATCAGGAGATAGTAGACTTTGCCCAATACTGATAATTCCTATAACAACCTCCAGGATAAAATTTAAAAAGAATAAATAAAATAAGAAAGATATCCAAAAATTTCTTTTACTTCCTCGATTCGCCCGCATCATCTCAATCCCCCATTAACATAAGATAGAAAATTACAGTTTCACATACTCACGGAAATATACCTCAACTTTATATTCTTATCATATGCTACGAGTTATCATATGTCAATATATTTATTATATTTATAGATAATAATTTAACGCTAATCATTAAATATGTCCATTATTAGTTAAGGTCGATCGAGTGATTGAAATTCTCCCTTCTTCTCCTTCTTTCCTTCCCGCATCAGGCTCTCACCCATTCCTATTAGAAGAAATACGAAGGGTGTACTCAGAATCTGTTGGAAGCTCACGATATTATGTATGGTATAGGAAAATGCACTAATTGCAAATATGTATAAATATAGCTGTCTTTTATCCCCTTCTCTTTTTTCTTTTAGGCTGACAGTTATTCTTTCTGCCCGATATATAAATCTAATCCATACGCTAACAAATATCCCGGCATATCCTATAAGACCTATTATTCCATGATTCACCAACACAGTGAGCCATTCGTTATGGGCATTGGTTAATCTCGATGTGCCGAATTGATCCACCACTTTCTCCGTAACTTCCGGCAGCATATAGAGGTAAGAAGCAAAGCTGTCCGGTCCTACCCCTATCAACTTATTGCTAAGGGGCATTTCTCCGAATATATTTGCGCCTGCTGTCCATGTTCCGCCTCTGGAACTTCCCCAATATTCACTGAAGATAAGAATTCGCTGATCTCCCATAAAGCGAATGCCATCTTGCGCACGTGTATTGAGGATTAAGAGCATAGCATAGACTCCTATGATTATCGTAAGTACGAGAAGCGTTATCTGCCGGAGCATCTTATACCTTCCCATGTCCATATCTTTCTTCCTCCCTGCGAGAAGGAGAAGCACATAAACCATTGCCAGAGGAACGATAGCATAGAGAGTAATACGCGTCATGCTCATCCAATCAGCCAGCGTCCCATCATAATAATCAAAACTTTCCGGATACGTGAGACGCCAAAGCCGCAGCCCCTGACAAGTAATACAGAATATAAATGCCAGTTCAAAGAAACGTTTCATTCTCCCTAAACTGCGGAAAGAAAGGCAAAAGAGAACTACATACAATCCTGCCAAAACAATAAAAGCGCTATTACTTCCTTGAGTGACACCTGTAGCAATCCCTATCGCAGTATATAGAGCAGAAGCTATCTTTATCCACCTCTTATCGGTAAGCCAATATAATACGAATCCCACCGGAAAAAGTACGGAAAAATATCCGCAATACCAGTTGATATTTCCCATTGTTGATAAGAACTCCCGGTTTGCTCCTTCTATTATAACCGGATAAATGGAAAACCGATTCAATAAACCGAGTAAAAAGACACCCGCCGATGAGACGGCAAATGCTATCAATATCTTTTCTTCATATTCCCAAAAACGAGAAATCAGAAAATAAAAGACAATAAAAAACAATTGAATAATAAGCCCCATATACCAGCCCTTTTCACCCCAGAGCGCTTCCCTTCTAAACTGTGAACAGAAATAAGAAAGCATTACAGCAACTCCATAAAGTAAAAATGAGCAATCGGTAAACGATAACCTTATATAAGACAAAGTTCCCACGTTCTTTAACCGAAGCAACATACAAAGAGCTGCAAGAGGAACTATAACAAATAAGGCCCCTGTTGTAATCATCTGGTAGAAGAAGAACTTCGAGCTTCCTATTTCCACATATCCATTCTGCATATAAAATGGATAGAAAAAGAAAATAATAAATAAATAGGCCATCAACAATAAAGAAACAGCCTCCTCACAAAATGATAATATATTAAACTTTTCTTCTTTTTCTACCTGCACCTTACTTTTCCCCTTTTCAGTTCGTTTTTCACTTCTTTTATCCTATTATCATAGTTTATCATACTTTAGACGCAAGCGTCCAAAGTATATTTTATGCACACTCGCTTTGCTCGGCGCAGTATAATTCCACCTATCCTATTGCATGGTCAGAAGCTTCCTGAACATTTATTTTCAAGCCTCCGCGGTCTTTTTACTATCTTTTTCCTTACTTTTTCTCAAATATAAATACACTTCGTAAATTGTGATTAAAGCCAAAGGACCTTTAATAATTCCGAAAATTCCAAACACTTTAACTCCTGTATAAACTGCAAATAATATGCATACCGGAAGAATTCCTACTTGTTCTCCAACAAGTTTCGGTTCCAGAAATTCCCTTATAATCACACAGGCCACATAAAGGATCACGCATACTACCGCCTTGGCATAATATCCATTGAGAATCTGCCAAAAGGCGAGGGGCATAAGCACCATACCTGTACCTATAAAGGGGAGCATATCCATAAATCCGGTGAACATACCGAGAAAAATTCCCCCCTCTATTCCCGCACATAACAACGTAACTGTACAAAGCAGGCTTATAATGCCCAATATAATAAGCTGAGTCTTTATAAATACAGCCACATGACAAAAGACCTTTTTTCCTATTTCAAGAACTCCTTGCAACTCCTCATGGTCGCGAAGCTTGTTCATAACCATGGAATAATCTTTTGCCAAAAGAATAGCTGCAATAATCATAATTCCAAAAAAACCAACGACACTTGCTGCATTTTTCACATAGCCTAGAGATTGATCCATCATCTTGGGGACTACCTGCACCTGGAAGTTATTAATAAAAATGTTAACTCTCTCTACAATATATATTTCTATTCCATCACCATCCAAACCGAATCTCTTTCCTATTCCATCACAGCATCCGCTTATAAAGACATAGAACTTCTCCTCAAATAAATCCACATTTCCTAATATTCCCCCTACCTTATGGAAAATGACCATTGCAATTCCCCATAGTACCAATCCCATTGTTATAAATAAGATAAGCAGGATTCCGGCCGTAAGAAATCCCTTCTTAATCCGGAAACTTCTCTGAACTCTTTCTAAAAAAGGATGTAGAATTTTAACAAAGGCGAAGGCAAAAAGAAAAGGAGTAATAAGCGGGCTTAAATATTTAAACCCGATATATACTCCTAATATGACTGCCGCCAATATTAAATATTCTTTTGTTTTTAGAACTACTTTTTTATCCATAGCCAAATCCCCCTATCTTCTATTCTGGGAATTAGTATAGATAATTTTATGCAAATTATAGCTATTGTTTTCAGGGATTCTTTGGGAACACAAATGTGCTTCGCATCATTCATATATCCTTTCCGACCGGATGAAAGTCTTGGAATATATCTGCCTTCGGTAAAATAGAAAACTCCATACGTTTTCCTGTTTTGGGATGTAAAAAAGAAAGACTGTATGCACATAGTGCAACTTCTTTTTTATTGCTCTTAATGCTCTGCTTCACCGAAGATTCACTTCCATATTTGATATCTCCATACAGCGGCATTCCCGCGTGAGCCATCTGTACTCTAATCTGATGATGTCTGCCCGTTTTCAATAGAATATCCACAAGTAAACAAGACATTTCATCCCCTTCATCTTTTTTCTTTTCCTCGAGAATACAGTATACCAGTTCCGCTCGTTTTGCATCTTTCTCATTCTTTTTTGCAATTCTTGAAGTGTTGCTTTTTCCATCCCTTACCAAGTAGTCTACCAATGTATGCTCTATTCCTACCGTTTTCCCATCCTCTATGCTGAATCTCAGTGAATCGGTAAGCACCACCGCATAATAATGTTTCTCCATACTTTGTGTGCTTAACTTCGCCGCCGCTTCTTTCGTTTTACCGAATACGAGAATTCCCTCCACAGGTTGGTCAAGGCGGTGTACTACGCCTAGATAAGGACTTTTTAAATAATTCTTTATACAACTTTCCATATCCGGGCATCCGAGCTTCGCCGTCTGTGTTGCAATACCGGAAGGCTTATGACATACGAGAATCTGCTCATCTTCATATATAATATTATCTTCTTTCAGAACCATTTTATAACCGTATCCCTTTCTATGCATCAATTGTGATACCCGATTATTTTACATGAATCTTCCTATCCTGTCTATTTATTTTCAGAGATGATTCTTGGCTTCCGAGAAATATTAAGAAAATATTTATGTTTGTTATATTGACGCTATATATAGTCAATGCTAAGATAGTAGTTAAGTGAATTTTGTTCGTGGAAGATTTTATTTACAGCTTTGTGGTCTTTGAGGCATACAGGGTAAAAGCTTTTAGGGCGACTATCGGTTACCATTTGGAAATCATTATTTCGATAACCTATATCCGCTATGAAAAGAAATGTGAATTGCTATTTTGTTCGTGACATTAATTTTTAAATTTGAAACTTTACAACCAAAAGAAGATGGTGCTTTTTACAAGGCATTTTCTTCTTATACCCATCTGTTTTTTCAGAATTCCGGAGATATCAAAACATGAAATTCCCAAAGTTATATTCTTTTTCTATGCCTTGGTATTATATGCTTATTTTCCTATTTCTAGCAGGAGAGGCTATCTTATTCCTTATTCTGGGGGAAAATATTTATGTCAGTATGCACGATAATCTGGATTTACATGTTGCCGATTATCATATTCTTTCCTATACCGGTACTTTCTTTTCGCATAATGTAGAACTTCCTCTTTTAAATGGGATAAGCAGGGATTATTTTGCGTCAGAATTCTCCCTTTATAGCTGGCTCTATATCCTACTCCCGACATCGGCTGCATATGTAACTGGCTATTTATTAAAAACTATAATTGCAATAGTATCCTCCGTTCTTTTGGCTAAGGATATCTTAGGGCAAAACTATGGACAATATGAACCAATTGTGGTATTATGCGGTTTCGCTTACGGAGTACTTCCCTTATATCCTACATTTTCTTTTCCTTTTGTATCCCTGCCTTTTGTCATTCTTTTACTCAGAAGGATTTATCGGAAGCCATGTTTTATTACCTACCTTTTATTGTTTTTATATCCGTTGCTATCCTATTTTACCTTTTTCGGATTCTTCATTCTGGCATATTTGGTACTAGCTATCGTTATTCTTTGGATAAAAGATAAAAAGCTGTCATATTCCCTTATCGGCGGTCTTGCCGTATTAACTGCCGGCTTTGTACTTTGGGAATATCGTTTATTTAGTATCATGCTATTCGATTCCACGCTTACCATACGGGAAACAATGGTACAGGGAAGTATGAGCTCTAGGGAAATACTGGCTGCTATAGCAGAGACCTTCGTTATCGGTGTCTTTCATGCGGAGTCTATTCATACATGGTTCGTACTTCCAATTTGTGTGATATATTTTATTCGTTTAAATTACCGTTACATGACAAAGAATAATTATAAGGGAATGAGAACTGATATTTTCAATTGGATTATTGTCTTTCTTTTCTTTAACTGTGTCATTTATGGTTTATATTATCAGGAGCAGTTTAGAAATTTTATAGAAATACTCCTCCCGCCGCTGAAAGGTTTCCAGTTCTCTCGAACGGTTTTCTTCAATCCGTTCCTTTGGTACCTCGCCCTATTTATCATTTTAAAAAGGCTCTATGAGAATCACAGACAGAAAATTGCTCATATTATTGTACTTGTCAGTATTGCCTTTATTCTTCTTACCGGCTCTAAATATAATGATTTATATAATACCGCTTTTAACTATGCTTATCGAATTATCAAACAACAGCCTTCCAATAGTCTAACCTACAAGGAATTCTACTCGGAAGACTTATTCCGCAGCATTATGTCCGACATCGGCTATTCTGGGGAAAAATCAGTGGCATACGGCATGCATCCTGCAGTTCTGGAGTATAACGGTATCTTTACACTCGACGGATGCCTAAGCTATTATCCTCAGGAATATAAAGAGCAATTCCGTACTATTATAGCCCCGGCTCTTGACCGGGTGGAGAGCTTCCGTATCTACTATGACGATTGGGGTGCCAGGGCCTATCTATTTGCCGGTGTGGACGAGAACGTCTACGATCCCGTAAGAAACCTGGAGATATCGGATACCAATTTATATATCGATGCGGATGCTTTTCGCCGGATGGGAGGAACTTATATTTTCTCCCGGCTGAAAATAACAAATGCGGACGAGCTAAAGCTTAACCTACGCAACACCTACACCGATTCCTCCTCACCATACACAATTTATCTTTATGAGGCGTCCCCTCCAGAGATAACCTGAAAGGACTACTATCTATTATGAAACAATATATAAAAATAGCACGCCCCGACCATTGGATTAAAAACTTATTTATTATACCCGGCATTATTGTTGCACTTCTTGTCTTCGGCAGGGATCTGGACAATGTTCGCGGGATAGACTTTTTTCTCGGATTTCTTGCTACCTGCTTTATTTCTTCCGCTAACTATGTAATTAACGAATGGCTGGATGCTGATTTCGATAAATACCATCCCGTGAAAAAAAACCGGCCGGTAGTAACAAGCCATTTGAAATTTACTTATGTAATGGCGGAATATGCTATACTCACTTTGTTAGGATTGGTCCTATCCCTCTTTATTAATCCCTATTTTGTATTAGTTGAAATATGGCTGTTAGTGATGGGACTTTTATATAATGTGCGGCCTTTCCGTACAAAAGATATTCCTTATCTGGATGTACTTTCCGAATCTATCAATAATATTATCCGCCTTTTACTGGGATGGTTCATTATTACGGATCACTATTTTCCTCCGATCAGTATATTGATCGGATACTGGATGTGCGGTGCTTTCCTTATGTCGGTGAAAAGATATGCCGAATATAGGATGATTAATAATCCGGAGATTGCAGGATTATATAGAAAATCCTTCCGTCATTATACGGAACAATCTCTGCTTTGCTCCTCTCTTTTTTATAGTATGTCCGCTACCGTTTTCACCTCTATTTTCATTATTGAATACAGGATTGAATATGTGCTGGCACTTCCTATGCTTATTGGGCTTTTCGTATTATACTTTTATCTTTCTTTCAAAGAAGATTCCGTAGTGCAGAAGCCGGAAAAACTATATAAAGAGAAATCTTTATTATTTTATCTTCTGGCCTTTATAGTTATCTTATTTATTTTGACGTTTATTGACATCCCCATTATGGGCGAATATTTTAGAATTCAGAAACTATAGGAGAAATTGGCTATGGGAAAGAAGAATCTTATTTCTATGCGCAAAGAATTGACAGATTATCATGCCATCATCCTCGATGTGGATGGCACCCTTTACAGCCAGCCTTCTTTGCGGTTTGGCATGATATTCGATTTGCTCAAGCACTACCTTTGCCATCCTCTTCATATCAAGGATATATTCATTATAAAAAGATACCGCTCAGTAAGAGAGCATTGGGATACCCTTGCTATAGATGATTCGGATAATTCCTCTTCTATAGAGGAACTTCAGTATACATATGTGGCACAGCAAATGAATACTTCTCCTTCCCATGTCAAGGAACTTGTCTTATATTGGCTTCATACCCAGCCGCTTAGTCTAATTGTAAAATATAGAGACCGCAAGTTAATCGAACTTATCATGGCCCTGCAGGAAAAAGGAACTACCATTGCTGTTTATTCAGATTATCCCGCTACAGACAAATTAATGGCTCTCAATATTTCATCCGATTATGTATTCTGTGCCTTCGACGAGGAAATCAATTGTATGAAACCGGATCCAAAGGCGATGTATACGATTATGGAGAAGCTTAATGAAGCGCCCCAAAATATATTGATGGTCGGCGACCGTTATTCTAAGGATGGACTAGCCGCTAAAAATGTCGATATAGATTATCTTATTCTTACTAAATTCGTACTTTGCCGCAGAAATTTGCTATACAACTGGATGTGATATTTGGAAAAAAGTGTAGCAAGGTCTCTCATGCTAAATAAAAAAGAATCTGCCCAGTGATATATTATCACCATGCAGATTCTTTTCGTATGTTACACCTTAAAACGGTATCCAACTCCCCAGATTGTCTCAATATATTGGGGCTTTGCCGTATCGAATTCAATTTTCTCGCGAATCTTCTTAATATGAACGGTTACCGTAGCGATATCGCCGATAGAGTCCATATCCCAGATTTCACGAAACAGTTCTTCCTTAGTAAATACATGATTGGGATTCTCCGCCAGGAAGGTGAGTAAATCGAACTCTTTCGTCGTAAAGGTCCTCTCCTCATTATCGATATACACCCTGCGGGCTGTCTTATCGATGCGGATTCCTCTGATTTCTACTATATCGTTAGTCTTCTGATTAGAACCGACAAGTCTGTCATATCTCGCCATATGTGCTTTTACTCGCGCTACTAATTCACTGGGGCTGAAAGGTTTCGTCATATAATCATCCGCACCAAGCCCAAGTCCTCTGATTTTATCGATGTCATCCTTTTTCGCAGAAACCATAAGAATAGGTATATTCTTCTCTTCCCGAATTCTTTTGCATACTTCGAAACCATCTATTCCCGGAAGCATCAAATCTAAAATAATCAAATCGAAGTCCCCGGCTAAGGCTCTTTCCAATCCGCGATCCCCGGAATGCTCTATTTCCACTTCAAAATCACTCAATTCAAGATAATCCTTCTCTAAGTCAGCAATTGCTTCTTCGTCTTCTACAATTAATATTTTACTCATAATAAACAACACCTTTCTATATGATTATATATTTATATTACCCATTACTCTTTCATTTCCCGATACTTTCTAAATACGAAATGCAAACAGGTACCTTCATCCTCTTTACTCGTTGCCCATATATATCCGCCGTGGTCTTCAACAATTTTCTTAACTATGGAAAGACCAATTCCACTTCCCCCTTTGGAAGAATTCCTGGAAGCATCCGTACGGTAAAACCGTTCGAAAACATTGGGCAAATCCTTAGCTGCAATACCTTTTCCATTATCCTCTATCTCAACACGGATGGAATCTACTTCATCCAGTATGCGGATGTCAATAACTCCCTTTTCCTTATCCATATATTTCGCACTGTTGCCGATGATATTACTAATAACGCGTCGAAGCTGCTCCGGATCTGCTATTATTACCGTATCGGGCGATACCAGATTGAAATAATTCAGTTCGATATTCTCAGATTCCAGTTCAAGCCCTACTTCCTCCACACAGTCACCGAAATAATCGGCTACATTAATACGATGGAAATGGTAAGGTACCCTATTAGAATCTATACCGGAATAAACTGTCAATTCATTAATAAGCCGGTCCATATCGTTGGCCTTATTATAAATGGTCTTAATATACTTATCCATTTTCTCAGGTGTATCTGCCACACCATCCATAATACCTTCCACATACCCTTTGATTGCGGTAATGGGTGTCTTCAAATCATGAGAAATATTGCTGATCAATTCCCGATTCTGCTTCTCATGTTCGAATTTCTCATCGGTAGATTCTTTCAGACGAAGACGCATATCTTCATAATTTCTATACAGTTCCCCTA